>JBHAFM010000182.1:0-5419 GCA_041856175.1 Sediminibacterium sp. | reverse complement strand
GTTTGCACAACCACCAGACGGAGTTTACTTACTATGCAGACCAAGTTTGCACAACCACCAGACGAAGTTTACTTACTATGCAAACCAAATTTGCACAACCACCAGAAGGAGTTTACTTACTATGCAAACCAGGTTTGCACAACCACCAGAAGGAGTTTACATAACTACCAGAGGCAATAAAACCGAATGCAGGCATTTCATTTGCAAATTCAATGAAAGCTATTTTTTCCACCATTAACTATGCAGATCAGCTTTTGATAACAGCACTGGTTGTTCAGCTTTGCAGATTTTCCAAATCATTTAAATCCTTATTTCTCCCCGCTGCTTTTTTGGCTTCAATCAGCTGATTTAAATGAATAATACGCACCGGGAGGTCATCTATTATTTCTACAGTAGAACCCTCATAGGCCGATGCAAACTCCAATCCTTTTACGGCTGTCATGATCTCTATCGCATATGGAGGTTTACCAAAAGCAAAAACATCATAATCTGCTGAGAAAAATTTTGTTTCAGGAATAGCTTCAACAGGCAAGCCAAACTCATGTATTGCTTTCAGGAGCCTGTTATAATTATCCCGGGTTCTGTTAACCCAGATATCCATATCTCCTGTTGAACGGCTATATCCTCTTATGATTACAGCATAGCCGCCAACAAGCATATATTCCACTTCGTACTTGTTCAGCGAACGAATAAAATCCTGGAAGTCTTCATTAAAAATATTCATTTAACCGTTCCTTTTTCGAATAGTGAACAGGGTCCTGTCAAGTTTCTTCTGTGTAAACAACGGTTCCCCAAATGCTGCTTCAATCATTCGTGTAGCAGCCGCGAGCCTTTCTTTATTGGTCTTATTCAACCAATAACCCCGGTCAATGTTGCCGTCTGTTGCCATATTTCGGGCACTATAAACTGTAGTATCTACAAACTTCCTCCCCATATGCCTTTTTTATAACTTACTCAAAATAAGTCCACTCCTGCCTAACCGGAGTTGGAATTTCTGCCGTTGCATCAACTCTTCACATACACCATATACTCCCCTGCCTGCAATTCAAAGGTTTCTGCACCACCGAAAACAAATGTCATCTCAGAAAAGAGATTGGTGAAACTGCCGTTAAGCCAGTCGTGCGTTACGCTGATCTTTAACTTATTATCGGCCGACAGGTTCAACAATACCAATACCACTGCATTGTCTTTCTTTCGCAGGTAAGCCATCAACTGCTCGCTGTGGTCAGAAGGAAGGATAAAGGTCTCCCCCGCTGTAATCGCTTTGTTTTGTTTGCGCAACTGCAGCAGCTTGCTGTAAAAAGACTCCAACTGTAAAGGCTGGTGCCAGTCGATCAGGTCCTTATCAAAAAACTTGAGGCGCTTTTTACTGGGACTCTCCTGTCCGCTGTAAATCAGCGGGATCCCTCCCTGCCAGGTATGTGTAAACACTGCCCAGGCCTGGGCCGCATTGCCATATTTCTCATACTCAGAACCGTTCCAGCTGTTCTCATCATGGTTACTGGTAAATAACAGTTTGGTGGCGCCCGGCGGATACTGCGTATAGGCGTGCAACACTTCCCGCACTTCGCTCAGCCTGGCAGGACTTTTCACATGCTCGGTAGCATGCATCAATGACCAGGCATACGTTGTATCGAATACATCATGGTATGGTACCACTTCACATTCTCCCAGCCAGTACAATGGCTTGATCGCTTCACAGGCTGCCCGCGCCGCCTGCCAGAAATCCAGCGGCACCAGGTGCGCCATGTCACAGCGGAACCCGTCTATATCGCAGGTGCTGATCCAGTAACGCATGGCTTCGATCATGGCATTTCGCATCTCCACTGATGTATAATTCAGGTCGATCACGTCGTGCCAGCCATTGCGTTCGGTAAAATTCCCGGCCGCATCACGCATATACCAATCGGGGTGTTCGGTTGCCCAATGATGATCGCAACCGGTATGGTTGGCCACCCAATCGATAATCACTTTCATCCCCAATGCATGTGCCTGCTGCACCAGCGCCTTAAAATCATCAAGGGTACCAAACTCGGGATTAATAGCAGTATAACTGCTGCAGGCATAATAGCTGCCTAAGCTGCCCTGTCTCTCTTTTTGGCTGATGGGTGTAATGGGCATGAACCACAATACATTTACTCCCATCGCCTGCAAGCGGGGGATATGTTTGCCAAATGCTGCAAAACTTCCTTCCTCGCTATACTGGCGAACGTTCACTTCATACACATTGGTTCCACCTGCCCATTCAACTGTTGGGAATTGCTTGCTCATGGTATGAAATTAACAATTAATCGTTGCTCTGTCTGTTAATTACCCATGATTAATTTCCTGCTGCCAGGAAATAATAACTGAAGTACTAAACTCAATGCCACTACTGCTACCGCCCCTACCACATTGAGCCACAGGAACCCAAGTCCGATGATATTGTATTTATCAAGTATAAAGCAGGTAATAACCACTAATTCTCCTATAACAGCTGCGGTAAAAACAGCATTACCCTGCACCTTTTTCAGGTAGAATGCCACTAAAAAAATGCCTAATATCACACCATAGAACAGGGAGCCCAATACATTGACCGCCTCTATCAGGCTGCCCATACCCGTTGCAAATTCTGCCGTGATCACACAAAATATTCCCCATACCAGGGTATAGTACTTGGACAGCTTATACTCCTTTTCAGATTGAATAACATTCGTACTGTCGTATTTCCCGCCTCCCAGCCTGAGGTGGAAATCGATCATGGTACAGGATGCCAGTGCATTCAGCGCCGCTGCAATGGAACCCCACGCCGCGAGGAAAATGATGGCTATCAATAATCCTACCAGCCCTTTTGGCAAAAAGTCTATCACAAACCGGAGAAATACATAATTGGTATCATTGGTATCGGCTCCCGGCACCGCTTTCGCAAGTACCTGTTTGTATTCTTTTTGCAGGGCGCTCAGCTTACCCGCACCATAGCTGATGCTGTCCTTATATTCATCCCGCAATCCACTGGCGTACTCCCTGGTCCAGCCCTGCTGTAATGTCTGCTGCGCATCAAAACGCTCCTGTATTTGCGCAAGCGAATCATGGTAAGGCGTTTCCATCGCCCTTTCAGCTACTGCATTGTTGAAAAATACCGGCGAGGGGTTGAACTGGTAAAACGTAAACAGGAGGGCCCCAAGCAATAAGATCAAAAACTGCATCGGCACTTTTACCAATCCATTCATCAGCAAACCTATCCTGCTTTCGGTATTGTCTTTGGCAGTGAGGTAACGGCCTACCTGCGACTGGTCTGTTCCAAAATAAGAAAGCGCCAGGAAAAATCCCCCGATCACACCACTGATGATATTGTACTTGTCCTTCCAGTCAAACCCTTTTTCAGTCATGCCGGTTGTGATCACATTCAGTTTTCCTGCTGCGCCGCTTACGCGTAATGCTTCTGAAAACCCTACTCCTTCGGGTAAATAATGTACGATCAGGTAACCGGCCACAAACAACCCGATGAAAATGATCACGAGTTGCAGCTGCTGTGTATAAGCCACCGCTTTGGCGCCCCCGGTAACCGTATAGATGATCAGCAATCCTCCCATGACAATATTCGTCCAGAAAATATCCCAGCCCATGAGTGAGGAGAGTATGATGGATGGTGCGTAAATGCTGATGCCTGTTGAAAGACCGCGCGATAATAAAAATAAGGAAGAAGTAAAGGTCCTTGTCTTGATATCAAACCGCTGTTCTAAAAATTCGTACGCTGTAAAAAGTCTGAGCTTGTTGAACAGCGGAACAAAAGTGATGCAGAGTACCACCATGGCAATGGGCAACCCGAAGTAGTACTGCACAAAACGCATACCGTCTGAAAATGCCTGTCCGGGTGCAGATAAAAAGGTAATAGCGCTCGCCTGCGTTCCCATGATGCTTAACAGCACTAAGTACCAGGGCATGGTACGGTTGCTGAGAAAATAGCCTTCTAAGTTTTTAGACGTACGGCTTTTGTACAAACCATAAGCAATGATCCCAACAAGTGTTACTATCAGTACTATCCAATCGGGCTTACTCATGAAAAATGTTTGGTGAACCAAAGGAAAAAGATAATGACCAGCGCCAGTACTACCAGCACAAAAAAGTACCAGCGGCGCCAGGTAGCAAAGAGTGGTATGTTTTTTTTATCCGTCAGGTAATTATTTTTTACTGCTTAGTAATCCGCCGGCTAATAGTCCAAGTCCCAATCCTATGATCAGCCCGATCTTCACATTTTTAATGGCCCAGCCCAATAAAAGTCCTATTAACAACAAGGTAACAATGCCTATTCTTTTCCTCGGCTGCATATCATTTGTTTTTGGGTAGTGCAATTAAGTTGGCTAAGAGCCGGTAAGCGCCGGGGACACCTGCAGGTAACTGCCGGAACAATGCAAGGCTCAGGTAAGCAAAATTACCTTTTCCATAAGATGCAGTAATCAGGCTGCCGTTAGATGCTGTTTCATTGGTATCGTGCATGCTTAAGGGCGCCTGGTAATGTGCATCCAGCTGGTCGGCCTGGTAAGTACTCCGCTCCTGCACCCAGTCTTTGAAATCGGCTGCAGTGAGTTTATTCGGGTAATTAAGCACAGGGTGTTGCGGCAATAAGAAATTCACTTCGGCGTCTTCCTCTGTTACCCTTGACCCAACATTGATGTTAAAAGGATAAGGACCGATTTTGGCCTTTGCACCGCCCACCTGTGTATTACGATTGTACTGCACAATAAGATTGCCCCCGTTCTCTACATAATGCATCAGTACGTCGTATTTGCCGGTAAGGTAATCCAGCAGGTTGTAGGCCCTTACCCCGGTAATGATGGCATCGTACTGCTTCAGGTTATCATCAGTGATATCCGCATTGGACAGGTATTTAACCTCGTATCCCAACTGCTGCAGGGCATCGGGCACCAAATCGCCCGATCCGGCTATATAGCCTATTTTTTTACCCATTACTTTTATCGCTTCATTGACAAACTTCACATGGTCCCTGAAATAATAATGTATGGCGGGGATATGATCATACCTGATAGACTTGAAGAACTCCGGGAAAGTAAGTACCCGCTTATCTGGCCTGACTGCAACAGCGGCTTCTATGAACTTCCCTTTTTGACTGTCATATACCTGGCTCACCGGTACATCCACTGCAACGGTCCTTCCTTTTTCCAGGTCCTGCTCTTTGTTTTCATAGATGGTTTGCACCTTTTGTTGCATTACATAGAGGCTGACGGGTACATTGCGGGCAGTAAAATTTGATTTGTACACGATGTGCACCAATGAGTCTGAACGTTGTTTCCCGTTCTCATCTTTTACATTCAGTAAAGCAACATCGGGACTCAGGTATAATTCCATATGCGGCGCCATGACAAAGGGCTGGTACAACTCTCCTTTCACCGGATCGGTGTACTTATACTGAACAGGGCAT
>JBHAFM010000181.1:0-56234 GCA_041856175.1 Sediminibacterium sp. | reverse complement strand
TGCCATGCTAAAGATAGCAAAATAAAAAAAGGCCCCCATTACTGAAGGCCCTGGTACTCACACAAGATTTTATTATTACAATAATGATTTACCCAGCAGGTATTCGGCTATCTGAACCGCGTTGGTAGCGGCCCCTTTACGGAGGTTATCGCTGACGATCCACATATTCAAAGTGTTTGGTTGTGTGTCATCCCTGCGCAGTCTTCCCACAAATACTTCATCTTTTTCATGCGCATTCAGTGGCATGGGGTACAACTGTTGTGCATCGTCATTTTCAACAACAACACCTGGTGCTGCGCTCAGCAATTGTTTTACTTCATCCAGGTCAAAATCATTTTCGAATTCAACGTTCACGCTTTCACTGTGCCCGCCGATAACAGGGATACGAACAGTGGTGGCGGTTACGCGGATAGTGTCATCCTGCATGATCTTCTTGGTTTCGTTCACCATTTTCATTTCTTCTTTGGTGTAACCATTGTCCAGAAATACATCAATCTGCGGTATTGCATTCAGGTCGATCTTGTATTTGTAAGCCATATCGCCCGATACGCCCTGCCTTTCGTTGAATAACTGGTCAACCGCTTTTTTGCCGGTGCCCGTAACACTCTGGTAAGTACTTACCACCACTCTTTTGATTTTATATTTTGTATGCAATGGCTGTAAAGCAACCACCATCTGAATGGTAGAGCAGTTGGGATTGGCAATGATATAATCGTCTTTTGTCAGTACAGCAGCATTCACTTCAGGCACTACTAATTTCTTAGAGGGATCCATACGCCATGCAGAAGAGTTATCGATGACACGGATACCGGCTTCGGCAAATTTGGGTGCCCATTCCAGTGAGGTGCCGCCACCGGCAGAGAAAATAGCTACGGCAGGTTTCGCAGCAATACCATCGGCCATACTAACGACCTTGTACTTCTTTCCCTTGAATTCAACTTCCTTACCTACTGATCTTTCAGAAGCCACAGGAACTAATTCTGTTACCGGGAAATTGCGTTCAGCCAGAACCTGCAACATTTTAGTACCAACCAGTCCGGTGGCACCAACAACAGCTACTTTCATTTTGCTCATCGCCTTTTTTGAGGGTTACGTATCCCTTTTTTGATTGATTAATAAATAAAAAAAGGCCTTCCCGTTTTTGGGAAGGCCTCTGAGTATATTGTTATCATACACAAACGATCAGGCACCTTCCCGTCAGAGAGGTTTCTTACTACGTTTTGTATGCTTCATTGTCATCATTGCGGTGCGAATATAAGGGCATTTGAATTTTAAACCAAATCAATATCGAAATTTACCAGCTCCACAAACTGCTCCAGGCGGGCGTCTATATCAGCTTTGCTGATCTCACGCAGGCGCTCTGTTCCGAATTTTTCCACGCAGAAAGAAGCCATGGCACTGCCAATAATAATAGCGGTCTTCATGTTCTCAAAGGAGATATCCCTGGTTTTGGCCAGGTGGCCGATAAAGCCGCCGGCAAAAGTATCGCCGGCCCCGGTAGGGTCAAATACATCTTCCAATGGCAGGGCCGGTGCAAAGAAAACTTTGTTCTCATGGAACAATAAGGCGCCGTGTTCTCCCTTCTTAATGATCACGAATTTCGGGCCCATCTTTTCAATCGCCGCTGCTGCTTTCACCAATGAATATTCGCCACTCAATTGCCTGGCCTCACTGTCATTGACCATCAGCACGTCTACCAGCGCCAATGTCTTTTTCAGGTCTTCCATGGCAATCTCCATCCAGAAATTCATGGTATCCATCACAACCAGCTTCGGGCGGGTCTTCAATTGCTCTATCACACTGCGCTGCACAGCCGGAACCAGGTTGCCCAACATCAGGAACTCACAGTCCTGGTAGCTTTCCGGCACCACCGGCTGAAAATGCTCCAGTACATTCAACTGTGTTTCAAGGGTGTCGCGGGTATTCATGTCCATGTGGTAACGGCCGCTCCAAAAAAAGGTCTTCTCGTCTTTTTTGATCTGAACGCCTTCAAGGGCTACATTCCTGTTGGTTAAAGCATCCAGCTCCTCCTGCGGAAAATCGCCGCCCACAACTGATATCTGCTTAACAGGGGTAAAATTGGAAGCGCACCAGGCGATATAGGTGCCGGCGCCGCCAATGATCTTATCGCTTTTTCCAAAGGGTGTTTCAATGGCATCAAAGGCCATGGACCCAACAACAACTAATGACATAATTAAGGGTTTGTTACCGGGTTGCGAAACTAGCGTATTTGGCCTTAAAAGCCGGGAATGAAGGCTAAAATAAAAAACTAACGGAAAAAATATTTTCGGCCGAGTTTTTTCACTAACACGCGTTAGTATGTTATATTCGCGGTATGGCAAGAATCAAGACCGACAAAAACATCTCGCGCAAAGAGGTCATCATCACCAAAGCTGCTTCCCTTTTCAGGGAGAAGGGATTCAAAGCTGCCAGTATGCGCGACCTGGCAGAAGCTGTTGGCGTAGAAGCCGCAAGCCTCTATAACCACATCAAATCGAAAACAGAATTACTGCATGAACTCTGTTTCAGTGTGGCCAACCGTTTCATGCACCATATTGATGAAGTGGAAATGGAAAAGATCAGCGCTATTCAAAAGATAGAAAAGCTCATGCGTTTTCATATCAGCGAAATGGTGCACCATTACGAAGAAGTGTACGTGAGCGACCGTGAATGGAAACACCTCGCCGATCCTTACCTGTCTAATTACCAGAACCAGCGCCGCATTTACCGCAAACGTTTTGCTGCCATTATTGAAGCCGGTATCCGTAACAAAGAGATCAAAAACATAGATGCGCCCACTGCCGTACTGATCATGCTTCATGCCGTGAGTGGCATTGAGAGCTGGCATCGCTCCAAACAAAGGATCAGCGCAGAGGAACTGGAAGAAAACATGATCACCATATTGGTTGGCGGCCTTACAAACCGGTGATCACCAGGACTAAAGTCTATGCTGTAAAAAATTTCTTGCGTCTCATGTCAATTCACTTTCATCCTTTAACAGTAAAAGAAGTAAGAAGAGAAACCGCTGATTGCGTTTCCATCAGCTTTGATATTCCTGAAGCATTGAAAGAACTCTTTCAATACAAGCAGGGTCAGTATATTTCACTGCGTACTTATATCAATGGCGAAGAAGTTCGTCGCTCCTATTCTGTTTGCAGCTCCCCACTCGATAATGAATTACGGGTTGCCGTGAAAAAAGTGGAGCATGGTGTTTTTTCAGCTTATGCAAATGAACAGCTGCAACAGGGCGATGTATTGGATGTCATCCCTCCCATGGGCAAATTCTTCACCCCGCTCGACCCCGCCAATCGCAAACAATATGTTGCTTTTGCAGCAGGCAGCGGTATTACACCGGTGCTATCCATCATCAAAACTACTTTACGTACAGAACCTGGCAGCCAGTTCACATTAGTATACGGTAACCGCAACAGGCATTCCATTATTTTCAGGGAGGAACTGGAAGGACTGAAGAACAAGTTCATGGATCGCTTCCGGATCGTCTATATTTTATCAAGAGAAAAAACAGACGCGACCATTAACGCGGGACATATCGATGCAGAAAAATGTACAACACTCTGCAATAAGACCATCAATATCCAAACAACAGACGCATTTTTTATTTGCGGACCGGAAACAATGATGTTCACGGTGAAGGAACAGTTGGAAAAAATGGGGGTTGTTCAAAAAAGTATTCATATGGAACTGTTTACCACACCGGGACAACAGGGTAAACCAATAGTGAAACATGAAGCGCCCGCCCCCGGCACTGGCATTGAGGTCAAACCCAGGAGTAAGATCACTGTCAGGCTAGATGGGGCCATGTTTGATTTTGACCTGGGGTTTGAGGGCGATGCCATCCTGGATGCTGCGCTAAAACATGGCGCCGACCTTCCTTATGCCTGCAAAGGAGGTGTATGCTGTACCTGCCGCGCTAAATTAGTGGAGGGCCAGGTAGAAATGGACCTCAATTACGGCCTAGAACCGGAGGAACTGGCCAAAGGATATATTCTTACCTGCCAGTCGCACCCCAAAACAGATCGTGTGGTAGTTGATTTTGATGCGAAATAGATAACCGCCCAGGCTAATGGTTGGCCAATAATACAGGTACAATTTTCTTTTGCCAGATAGCATATCCCTTTGCATTCATGTGCAACTGGTCTTCAATAAATAATTCCTCTTTTACAGAACCGCCTGCATTGAGCATGTCGTGGTGTATGTCGATAAAACCGGTATGCGCCTGTTTGTTTAAGAATTGTTTCACCAAACGGTTGGCCTCTACAATTACCTGTTCATATTTCCAGCGGCTGGGGCTGGGTTTAACAGAGATGAAGTACACCGGTACTGTTTTAAACCTGGTGCGGATCATCGCAAACAATTGTTTGAAACGTTGCAGTACTACTGAAGCAGTGGCGTTTGCTGCAATATCATTTTCACCACAGTAAATAATGATTTGCTTAGGATCATAGGGTGAGATCACATCATCGGCATACCTGATCACATCTGTTAAGGAAGAACCACCAAAACCACGATTGATCAACGGGTAACCAGGAAAATACTCATGGATGTCTTTCCATTTGGTGAATGAAGAACTGCCCACAAATAAAATAGCCCGTTTGGCCGGCATGCGTATGCTGTCCTGTTGTTTAAACGCTGCTATCTCTGTATAAAACGGTTCCGATCCTCGCTGGGCATGCAACAAAACCATGCCGATGCAGCCAATCAACAGTAAAAATATTTTTCTCATGGCAGAAAGATAAAGCATAGCTGTATTAAGAATGGCTAACAGAAAAAGTTTTATAACATATTAACAACGCTAACATTTGTTAGTATTCCGCTTTCTTTTCTTATTTTTGGAGCTCAACCAGTTTGCCATGGAGAAGGATGCAGAAAAAATATTCTTAGACAAAATCAGTAAGGATATCCGGATTGAGCCGCGTGATTGGATGCCGGAAAAATACCGTCATACATTGATCCGGCAAATCAGTCAGCATGCCCACAGTGAAATTGTAGGTATGCTGCCCGAAGGCAACTGGATCACCCGTGCCCCCAGCCTTCGCCGCAAAGCTATTCTGCTGGCCAAAGTACAGGATGAAGCGGGTCATGGTCTTTATCTTTACTCCGCCGCAGAAACATTGGGCATCAGCCGTGATGAAATGTATGAACAGCTGCACAGTGGCAAAGCAAAATATTCTTCCATCTTCAACTATCCTACTTTAACCTGGGCAGATATGGGAGCGATCGGATGGCTGGTAGATGGCGCTGCCATCATGAACCAGGTGCCCTTGTGCCGTACCAGTTTTGGTCCCTATGCCAGGGCCATGATCAGGGTTTGCAAAGAAGAGAGTTTTCACCAGCGTCAGGGCTTTGACATATTACTCACGCTCAGTAAAGGAACCCCCGCGCAACGCAATATGGCACAGGATGCTGTTAACCGCTGGTGGTGGCCCAGCGTGATGATGTTTGGCCCGAAAGACGATGAGAGTCCGAATACACAATTAAGCATGCAATGGAAGATCAAACGTTTTACCAATGATGAACTAAGGCAAAAATTCATAGACGTATGTGCGGAGCAGGTGAAAATATTAGGGCTTACCATTCCTGATAAAGACCTCCAATGGAATGAAACAAGAGGGCATTATGATTTTGGTGCTATTGACTGGAATGAATTCTGGCAGGTGGTACAAGGCAATGGCCCCTGTAATAAACAAAGATTAGATGCGCGCAGGAAAGCATGGGAAGAGGGCACCTGGGTAAGGGAAGCCGCCATTGCACATGCGGCAAAAAGAAAACCCCTGACCCCTGAAGAGGAATTAAAGGTTGCTTAACTTATTTAAACTGCTATTATGGTCTTACTAAGAAAAAATTATTATGGCGATTTCGGCGGAGAGCATACAGGCGCTGGTTCCGATAGCCGGCAGGCTTCCCAAGGGGCTGGTGGTGAATGGCCCTTATGGGAAATATTCATCCGCAGCAAACAGGGCCTCGACCATAAACATGTGGGTAGCCTGCACGCTGCAGACGCACAGATGGCAATTGAAAATGCGAGGGATGTGTACACGCGCCGGATGGAAGGCATCAGCATCTGGGCAGTAGAGAGCAAATACATCCACGCCAGTAATCCTGATGAGGCACAATCATTGTATGATCCCGCCAACGATAAAGCTTATCGTCATCCTACATTCTATGACCTGCCGGATGAGCTGAAACATATGTAGGATCGCTTTCAAAATATAGATTATTAAAACATGCACTCATCATTCATCAATTATATACTTCACCTGGCCGACAATGCGCTTATCATTGGCCATAGGAACAGTGAATGGTGCGGACACGGACCTGTGCTCGAACAGGATATTGCTATCGCAAATATTTCATTAGACCTGATTGGGCAGGCACGTAATTTTTACCAGTACGCAGCACAGTTAAAAGGCGATGGTTTTACAGAAGATACATTTGCTTACCTGCGGGATGTAACGGAATATAAAAACTGCCTGCTCACAGAATTGCCCAATGGCGATTGGGGACAAACTATCTTACGGCAGTTCCTCTTTAGTACATACCAATATTTTTTTTACCGGCAGCTGCAACACGGTAAAGACATGCAATTAGCTGCCATTGCAGAAAAATCATTGAAAGAAGTAACCTACCATCTCCGCTGGAGCAGCGAATGGGTCATACGGTTGGGTGATGGAACAACAGAAAGTAAGAAAAGGATGGCATATGCAATAGACGAAACCTGGCAGTACACCGGTGAAATGTTTGTACCGGCAACTTATGAAGCAGATGCACTGCAACAGGGATATGGGGTCGATCTTTCCGTGGTCAAAGCGCATTGGGATCAGAAAGTAGGAGCGGTATTTGAAGAAGCTGCTTTAACGGTTCCTGCAAATACATGGATGCAGAAAGGAGGTAAGGAAGGTATTCATACAGAACACCTGGGTTATATACTGGCAGAAATGCAATTCTTACAACGCGCTTATCCAGGAGCAACATGGTAGCAACACAACAACATAATAATGAGCTGGAAGAAAGGATATGGTCCGTTTTAGCATCCGTATACGATCCGGAAATTCCTGTACTGACTGTATTGGATCTTGGCATTGTGCGGAAAGTACAGGTAGCAGCTGCCCCGCCATTCGACATTGAAGTGAGCATCACGCCTACCTATTCCGGTTGCCCGGCCATGGATGTGATCAGGATGAACATCAGACTGGCATTGCTGCAGGAAGGGTTTACGAATGCAAAGATCACAGAAGTGCTGTCGCCGGCATGGACGACCGACTGGATGAGTGAGAGCGGCAAAGAGAAATTAAAAGCTTATGGTATTGCCCCTCCGCATTACAAACAGCTGGTCTGCACACCCGAAGCCTTCCAGGAAGAAGAAGCCATCCAATGCCCTTTGTGCAATTCCTTTAATACAAGATTGGTATCCAGGTTCGGTTCCACCCCTTGTAAGGCATTGTACCAGTGTAATGATTGTAAAGAACCTTTTGATTATTTCAAGTGCCATTGATACGCCTGCTGAAAGGTATTGTTTATATTCGTAAAAGATTTTCAGACCATGTCCTGCATCCTCTTCCATATTGAACATCATATCGCCCACATTACACTAAACCGTCCCGATAAACTTAACGCTTTTAACCGGCAAATGGCTTTGCTGCTGCAGGCCAAATTAGACGAAGCCGCGTCATTGCATGAAGTCCGTTGTGTATACCTCACCGGTGCAGGTAAAGGTTTTTGTGCGGGGCAGGACCTTGCTGAAGTGGTTGATCCGGACGGGCCGGGTATGGAGCAAATATTGAGCGAGCATTACAATCCCATCATTACCCGGCTGCACCATATGCCTAAGCCGGTGGTTGCTGCCGTCAATGGCGTTGCCGCGGGTGCCGGCGCCAATATTGCCCTTGCCTGTGATATTGTTGTTGCAGCACAATCTGCCTCTTTTATGCAGGCTTTTTCAAAAATAGGCCTGATCCCGGATAGCGGAGGCACTTACATATTACCCCGCCTGGTAGGCTGGCAAAAAGCAACAGCGCTTATGATGCTGGGTGATAAGATCACAGCTGTAGCAGCGGAACAATTAGGCATGTTGTATAAAGTTTTTCCCGATGATGGTTTTGCCGACGAAAGCAAAGCGATCGCAAAAACACTCGCACAAATGCCCACAAAAACATTGGCTTACATCAAACACGCATTGCACCAGTCCGCCGGCAACAATCTCGAAACACAATTGCAACTGGAAGATGAATACCAGCAAAAGGCTGCCGCTACACATGATTTCAAAGAAGGTGTACAGGCATTTCTTGAGAAACGATTACCCGACTTTAAAGGACTATGACCATGACTGACAAAGACCTGCTTGCACAAAGCGTAGTAGATCACATGATGCAGTACGACTACTTCAGCCAATGGATGGGTATCACCGTGTTGGCAGTAAAAGAAGGCTATAGCAAAATACAAATGACCCTGCGCAAAGAAATGATGAATGGCTTTGGTATTGCCCACGGTGGCATCAGTTTTGCCCTGGCAGACAGCGCTTTTGCCTTTGCCTGTAACAGCGATGGTAAAGTAACAGTTGCGTTAGATGTATCCATTTCATTTCCCAGGCCCGGTAAAGAAGGAGATATACTGATTGCAGAAGCCAGGCAGGTCAATAAAACCAACCGTACCGGTTTATACATGATAGACGTAACCAATCAAAATAACGAACTGGTGGCAGTATTCAAGGGAACCTGTTACAAAACAGAGAAGGACCTGTTGGCCTACCCTGAAACAGTCTAATGCAAAAGCAGTTTTTATTTATATGAGCAAAGCCATGTCCATTTATAAAAAGATCAATCCCTTTTCCAGGCAAAACAACAACACAGGGTTCAGCACCAACACTGATAACCTAGGTGGTCGTTTTATTAACAAGGATGGCAGTTACAACCTGGTGAAAGAAGGCATGCCTTTCTGGAAACGGTTCAGTGTTTTTCATGACATGCTTAACCTGCCCCTGTGGAAATTCATTACAGTGATCCTGCTGTTCTATATGGGCATCAATGTTGTTTTCACCGTCATCTATTTCTTAATAGGGCCCGCAGAACTGCAGGGTCTGCCAATTGGCAGCGACTGGAAAATTTTAAAAGAACTTTTCTATTTCAGTACACAAACATTTACCACGGTAGGTTACGGACGCATTAATCCTATAGGTGACCTGGCTAATCTTGTATCCGGTATTGAAGCCCTGACCGGGTTTTTATCCCTGGCTATTGCCACTGGTCTGATATATGGCCGCTTCTCCAAACCCCAAAGCTACCTGGCTTTCAGCGATCATGCATTGATAAGTCCTTATAAAGGAATAACTGCCATCATGTTCCGTTTTACTGCATTCAAAGACAAGCACACCTTATCCGATCTGGAGATCATGGTAAATGTGGGCATGAAAATATTGGAAAAGGAAAATGAATCTCCCGTTTATAAATACTTCGCTTTAACCCTTGAAAGAAACCGCGTCGAAAGCATGCCCATGAGCTGGACAGTAGTACACCCAATAGACGAGAGCAGTCCCTTTCACGGTTTTTCAGCAATTGATATGCAGCATGCAGACGTGGAGCTCTATGTAACACTGCGAGGCTTTGACGATGTTTTTTCAAACTTTGTACAGCAGCGTACTTCTTATACCTACCAGGAGATACTTTTCAACCGAAAGTTTGTACCCATGTACCGCGAAAGCGATGATGGCAAGACCACTATCCTGGAACTTCATAAATTAAATACACATGACCAACTGTAAGAGGAGCAGCGCAGTAACACACTATTCCGATTCTTTTATGTATCTTAATGCAGTTATTAAAAATGAATTATTTTGTTTTGCCTTGAACAATACCTTGGTTCTATAGCTCCTATAGGAGGAGTTATAAGGCCCCTGACCTTATAGAGACCTTATAGAGACCTTACAGAGACTTTATAGAGACTTTATAGAGATATCACAGTATACTTATAGAGACCCCGATGTTACCTTATAGAGACCCAGATCAATGCTCACTTCATGTACCTATAGGGTATACTGCTGGTACACAGTGTACCAGCAGTATACCCTATATCCAGCTGCTACATAAGACATGGGAGGCACAACCGCAAGGTTCTCCCGCCATTAATAAGTATTTTTAGGAATGATCTACGCATTCAAGGATTTTATCCCGGTCATACACGAAACAGCTTTTATTCATCCGCAGGCAGCCGTTACCGGCAATGTGATGATTGGCAGGGATGTGTATGTAGGCCCGGGTGCCGCTATCCGCGGAGATTGGGGTGGCATTGTTATTGAAGATGGTTGTAATGTGCAGGAGAACTGCACCATACACATGTTCCCGGGTGTTACTGTTGTATTGAAAGCAGGCGCTCATATTGGTCACGGTGCCGTTATACATGGCGCTGTCATTGGTAAAAACTGTTTGATTGGCATGAACAGCGTTATTATGGACAATGTAATACTGGGGGATGAATGCGTTGTGGGCGCTTTGAGTTTTATTAAAGCAGATGAGCATTTCGAAAGCAGGAGCATGATTGTGGGTAACCCCGCAAAAAAGATAAAAGAAGTGAGTGATGAAATGATCCGCTGGAAAACAGCAGGAACAGCACAGTACCAGGCATTACCGGAAGAAATGAAAAGACATTGGCAGCCTTGTGAACCGTTACGCGAAGCGCGGCCGGCCAAAAGCCCCCAGCCACCAACAGGAACAGCTTATAAAACCTGGCATGAAAGCAAGGATAATGCTGACAACTAACATTGCTGTACCTTCGCACTCTAATTCGTGTCATTCATTCGCTCAATTCGTATAATTCGTGTCAGACAAGAACAATTTTATAGATTATATCCGCATATTCGCCCGCAGCGGACATGGTGGCGCCGGTGCCAGACATTTCATGCGCAATAAATTGACTGCCAAAGGCGGCCCGGATGGTGGCGATGGTGGCCGCGGTGGTCATATTATCTTAAAAGGAAGTGCCCAGTTATGGACATTACTGCACCTGCGTTATTTTAAAAACGTGCTCGCAGAGAATGGCGAAGGTGGAAGTAAGAATAATTCCACCGGTCGCGACGGCAAGGATATTATTATAGAAGTACCGCTCGGTACAGTAGCAAGGAATGAAGAAACGGGTGAAATAGAAGCTGAAATATTAGAAGATGGCCAGGAAATCATCTGGATGAAAGGAGGACGCGGCGGATTGGGTAACAGCAATTTTGCCACACCCACCAACCAGGTGCCCGAACATGCCCAGCCGGGTGAACCAGGCGTAGAAGGATGGAAAAATTTGGAACTGAAAGTATTGGCCGATGTAGGCCTGGTTGGATTTCCAAATGCAGGAAAATCGACCCTTCTTTCCGTCATCACAGCTGCGAAACCTAAAATAGCTAACTATGCTTTCACCACTCTGATACCGCAATTAGGGATGGTGGAATACCGCGATTCAAGGTCATTTTGTATTGCCGACCTGCCAGGTATCATTGAAGGTGCAGCAGAAGGTAAAGGGCTTGGGCACCGCTTCCTCCGGCATATTGAACGCAATTCCGTTCTGCTCTTCCTGATTCCGGCAGATAGTACAGATCATAAAAAAGAGTTCGAAATACTACACAATGAGCTGGAAAAATATAATCCAGACATGCTTCAGAAAGATTTTATCATCGCCATCAGCAAGAGCGACATGCTTGATGAAGAACTGAAGGAAGCCATTACCAAAGAGCTGCCGGCAAATATTCCTTTCCTGTTTATTTCTTCGGTTACCAATAAAGGGCTTGCTGAGCTGAAAGACATGCTCTGGCAAACACTCAACAAACCCGCTGCATAATTTTTACAGGCATGGAACCTGCCCTGCAGGTGCATTAATAGTAAATTAACAACTACATTATTTTTTTTGGGTTACCTTTGCCCTGTTCTGGTATTAACCAGTATACACACAGGTTCCAGGATGTACATCACCCGAAATGAACCACATTTCAACCTTACCTGTTTACTTCTGATTTCTTTCGCCTACGAATCCCTTGTTTGCTGCTACGAATGATCGTTGCCTGCCTGAGTAAATACTTGTATTGATTTACAAGTGACCGGATCGTTATTGCCCTACGAGATTCATTTTTTAAACAAAAAAAATTAAACACTATGAAAACGCAATCAGTAAACGCAATCACGAAGAAGTTATTCCTGGGTAGTATCTTATCTGCTGCTATCCTTTTCTCGGTTAATGCAAACGCCTCTACTGCTAATGGTAGCAGCACAAACAGGATTGACTCTGCAGCTAACAAAGCAGAGATCAGTTATAAGGGTGTGGACAAAAACGAGTTACTGTCATTCACGGTAAAATACAAAAACGAATCAGGAAGCAAATTCAGCCTGGTTGTATTTGATGACAGTGGAGAGTCTCCGCTGTTCAAAGCCACTTATACCGACAAAAACTTCAGCAAAGAATTCAAAATGCCAAAAACAACAGAGATCAGTAAGCTCACTTTTCTGATCCTGAATGGCAAAGAAAGCTACAAAGAAGCGTTTGACGTAAATATCAACACCCGCGAAATCACAGATGTAGTTGTAAGCAGGAACTAATTTTAGATCCAACAACCAATGATTTTTATGCCACAGCCATTGATCTTTCAATGGCTGTTTTTTTTGTACCCGTATAATCCCCGATAAAAAAAGTCATCATGCAGGCTGCATGATGACTTTCAATTTTATATAAACTACTATAGCAGCTGTTGTTATCCTATCGCTTCAGACTGAAGGCTTCTTGCGAATTTTTTCCTGTCTTCTTCATTCAGTACTGTCTTACGCATGCGGATGGTCTTTGGTGTTACCTCAATACACTCATCCTGCTGGATATACTCCATACATTCTTCCAGTGTAAACTGGAGTTTTGGTGTGATACGTACACTGTCATCACTACCGCTTGCCCGGTGGTTGGTCAATTTTTTAGCTTCAACTGCATTTACGTTCAGGTCGCCCGGTTTAATATGTTCTGCAATGATCTGGCCTACATATACTTCTTCTCCCGGATCAATAAAGAAGCTGCCTCGATCCTGTAACTTGTCAATTGAATAAGCAGTTGTGGTTCCCTGGAATTTGGCAATCAACACGCCGTTGTTACGACCGGGGATCGGTCCTTTCCATGGTTTGTATTCAATAAAGCGATGCGCCATCACTGCCTCACCGGCAGTATTGGTCAGCATCTGCGAACGCAACCCGATCAATCCCCTGGAAGGTATTTCAAATTCCAGGTGTTGCATTTCGCCCTTGCTTTCCATGATCTGCATTTCGCCCTTGCGCTGTGTAACCAGGTCGATCACTTTACCGCTGAATTCTGAAGGAACATCCACTACCAGATTCTCATAAGGCTCATGCTTCTTGCCATCGATCGTTTTAACCAATACCTGTGGATTACCTACCGTCAGTTCATAGCCTTCCCTGCGCATGGTTTCCACCAGTACACCCAGGTGAAGAATACCACGTCCATATACTAAGAAGCTATCTGCACTATCTGTATCTTCTACACGCAGTGCGAGGTTCTTTTCTGTTTCCTTCATCAAACGGTCGCGCAGGTGGCGCGATGTTACAAACTTCCCGTCCTTTCCAAAGAAAGGCGAGTTGTTGATGCTGAAAGTCATGCTCATGGTTGGTTCATCCACACTGATGATAGGCAATGCTTCAGGGTTTTCTGCATCGGCAATAGTATCACCGATATTGAAATCTTCCAGTCCAACTACCGCACAAAGGTCGCCCGACAATACTTCTGTCACTTTTCGTTTGCCCATTCCTTCAAACACATACAATTCCTTTACCCGGCTTTTCTTGATAGAACCATCTGCCTGCACCAATGCAATCAGCTGGTTTTCCCTGATCGTTCCGCGCGTTACCTTACCTACAGCAATCCGGCCGAGGAAGGAAGAATAATCGAGTGAAGTAATCTGTAACTGCAAGGTACCTTCCGATACTTTCGGCTCAGGTACATATTTAAGGATCCCATCCATTAAGGGAAGGATATCTTCTGTTGGTGTTAAGCTATCATTGAACCAACCGTTCTTACCGCTTCCGTAGAAGGTAGGGAAGTTTAGTTGCTCTTCTGTTGCATCGAGGTTAAAGAACAATTCAAAAACGGCGTCATGAACTTCATCGGGGCGGCAATTGGGCTTATCGACTTTATTGATCACTACGATCGGGTGCAGGTTTAGTTGCAATGCTTTCTGGAGAACGAAACGCGTCTGCGGCATTGGACCTTCAAAAGCATCTACCAGCAGTATCACCCCATCGGCCATTTTCAACACCCTTTCTACTTCACCGCCAAAGTCACTGTGGCCCGGCGTATCGATCACATTTATCTTAATGCCTTTATAGGTAACCGCAGCATTCTTACTGAAAATGGTAATGCCCCTTTCTCTTTCCAAGTCATTACTGTCCATGATCAGGTCCCCGGTTTCCTGGTTGTCGCGGAATACCTTGGTAGTCTGCAATATCCTGTCTACCAATGTTGTTTTGCCATGATCAACGTGTGCAATAATGGCAATGTTTCTTATTTCCATGTAAATTTTTAAGGCTGCAAAGGTATGGCTTTATGGCGGGAGGGCAAAGAGGAAGCGGAAAGTTAACAGGGAGGGGATGTAGGATTTTGGGGAGGGAGGAAGGCTGATGGAGGATTTGGGAGGGAGGATTTGTGGGATTCTGGTTATAAGATGCTATTTATCAATGGCTTATGTACCTGCCATTATCAGACCCTGATGTATATTTTTTTCTTATCTAACCAGTAACCCGCCAGCCAGCATAGCAACATATAGGCCAGGGCAAGGAGCAGGGAACCAAGGTAAGCGCCGCTATAGCTGAAAATATGGAGGTACAGCCAATGAAACAGGTTTACTCCGGGTTCCACTTTGATCATGTACAATATGGTAACCAATATTTCCGATAACAGGTATATGAACAAGGGATTCCTGCCAAATATTTCGAAAAACCAGGTCCACCTGGTACGGTGCTTAAAGTCAATCACATAGATAATGGCTGCCAGGATCATACAGTCAAGCCCAACGGTATGCAATACAAAAGAGCTTGTCCATAATTTTTTATTGATAGGAAAACTGAAATCCCAGCAATAGGAAACAACAAACAAAACAAACCCCGCCAGTAAAAGGCGGCTAATGCCTTCATAGGTTTTTCCTTTCTGCTGAATAAATTGTCCCGCTACATACCCGGCCACCACATTAACAATGGCAGGCAGTGTACTCAGTAATCCTTCAGGTTCCGAAGCCATCGCACCCTTATGGTATAAATGGCTTCCCCCTAACAACCATTTATCCAATTTGATCCCTGCATTACCCTGTAGGCTCAATGGATCGGCAGCATCTCCAAACCAGTAACAAAGGCCCCAATACAATAATAACAGCCCCACGCTAACCGCAACAGCTACCCTTGGTTTCAGGTAATAGAGCATCAGCGATGCAATACCATAACAAAGTGCAATACGCTGTAGTACACCCATGATCCTCGTTTCGGCAATAGGAGATAAACTGATATGGTGGGTTGCATCGATCCTGAAAAAAGGAAACCAGTACATAAGATACCCCAGTAAAAAAATCAGCAGGGTTCTTTTAACTACTTTTGCCCATACTTCAGACTGGTTCTTACCTGCCCACTTAGGCATTACAAAACTCATCGCATTGCCCACTGCAAATAAAAAGGAAGGGAATACCAGGTCTGTTGGCGTAAAACCATGCCATTGCGCATGCAACAGCGGTGCATAGGTAGTAGCATGATTGCCCGGCGTATTCACAATGATCATAAAACAGATCGTCATTCCCCGGAAGACATCCAATGCCAGGAAGCGTTGGTTAGCGGTCATAGCAGGTGTTTTGCTGGTACCGAATATACTTAGAAAAGTCAGACTTCTTCGTTAGCTTTAAGAAAAATCCATGCTATGCGCTTATTGAAAAGATTGCTGGTCATACTGGCTGTATTACTGGTGCTGTTTTTTATCGGTCCACATCCGCACAAACCTGTTTACAGCATGGTGCTGCCTTCGATACCACAGGCAGCGGCTTCATTGGAACAGCATATTGTACAGGAAGAAGCAAAGCATAAACTCAAACCTGATAATGAGGCCCGTATTGTATGGGCCAGCGATTCGCTGAAACAAAAAACCGAATATGCCATTGTGTACCTCCATGGTTTCAGCGCCAGCCAGGCAGAAGGCAACCCGGTGCACCGCGATATTGCCAAACGTTTTGGTTGCAATCTTTACCTGTCGAGGCTATCCCAGCACGGCATCGATACTTCCGATGCACTGCTCCATATGACCGCTGATAACCTATGGGAAACCGCCAAAGAGGCTTATGCTATCGGAAAACAACTGGGTAACAAAGTGATATTGATGGGGACTTCAACCGGCGGCACACTTGCATTGCAACTGGCAGCCGCCTATCCCGATGTAGCCGGGCTCATTTTGCTGTCGCCCAATATTGCAATCAATGATCCCAATGCATGGTTGCTGAATGATCCATGGGGACTGCAGATTGCCAGGCTCGTAAAAGGGTCAAAGTTCAATACCGCTTCGAATAATGATACGCTTTACAAACAGTACTGGAATAAACAGTACCGTCTCGAGGCTGCCACCGAATTAGAAGAGCTGCTCGAAACTGCGATGAATGCCTCCACTTTCAGCAAGGTCAAACAACCTGTTCTTATCCTGTGCTATTATAAAGACGAACAACAGCAGGACCCTGTAGTAAAAGTATCTGCCATGAAAGACATGTTTGCACAACTGGGTACACCTCCCGGTCAGAAAAAATTAGTCACCCTACCAAATGCTGGCAACCACGTATTAGGTTCGTCAATCGTATCAAAGGACATCGGGAGTGTAGAACAGGAAACAGGTACATTTTTAATGACCATGTTCAACCTGAAAGAAACAGATCGCTAAAATCATTAACATCATTTTATAGGAATAGCGTCAAATATTGATTAGCATTGGCATTTGTATTTTTGAATACAACAACACTAGCGCTGAGCATGTATTTTAATTATTGAAGATGGAAAGAAAAATAGTGTACTTAATCAACCCCGTATCCGGTACTTCAAAGAAAGAAGGCATCAGGAAGTTAGTGGAGCGGGAAACAGGTAAGCAGGACATTCCTTTTGAAATAGCGCATACCAATGCCAATGGTCATTATGAGCTCCTGAAAGAAAAGATACTGGCCGAACATTTTACAGACGTGGTGATCATTGGCGGTGATGGTACTGTAAACCAGGTAACACATGCATTGCATCAGCTGCCAGTGCAATTCGGTATCATTCCCGTTGGTTCAGGAAATGGCCTTGCACTGGCAGCAGGCATTCCTACGAAGCCACAACAGGCGCTGGCATTGATTTTTACAGGAAAAGCATCTCCCATAGATGCATTTCTTATCAATGACCAATACTCCTGCATGTTAAGCGGTATCGGGTTTGACGCGCAGGTAGCTTATCATTTTTCTACCAAAACAACACGTGGTTTATTCACCTATGCGCAACAAAGTATCCTGAATTATTTCAAGGCGCATCCTTACCAGTTTGAGATCGTACTGGATAATTTCTCTTTTTTTGCAGAGGCTTTTTTTATCAGTATCGCCAACAGCAATCAATTTGGCAACAACTTTACCATTGCCCCGCAGGCCAGCCTTAGCGATGGTTTGCTTGATATTGTGATCGCTCAGAAGATGAACAAGGCTAAACTTCCATTTGCCATCTTGAGACAGATACGTGGCAACAACAAACTGCAGCAATTGGTGGAAGACATGAGCCAGAAGAACATCTTATATTTCCAGACACCATCATTGACCATCCGCAACCTGAAACATGCGCCATTGCATATTGATGGAGAACCGAGAGAGACAGCGGAGGAATTCAACATTAAAATCTGGAAGAATTGTTTCCGGTTGATACAGCCCTGATCATTTTCATTTTCGCAGGTATTGCAACCGTCTGAATTCGCGCCGGTTCAGCGGAATGTCAAGTGCCAGGGCAATGTCTCTTTTTTCTGCTGCTGTCAGGTGAAAACTCAGGCTGGCCGGTGCATCCTGCCGGGAGGGAATATATTGGAAACAGATGCGGTGAAATTGCGGACCATAAGCTTTGGACAAATACTCCAACTGGTCATGCTGGTAATAGTCCTGCAGTTTGTACCAGTTATTGTGTAACAATAAGAATGGCTTGGTAAGCATGTCCAACAAATTGCTTTCTTCGAGCGGCTTGTCCCAATCACCAAGGCTCCGGTCACGCAATTGTATCAATATTATTTTGCTGGTATTCTCTTTGAGCCAGTCCCTGAACACTTCCACAAAACGTAAAGCCGTTTCCTGTCCAAAATTATCGCGCAGACCGGCATCCATCACATCAATAACGGGTTGAGTTGGCAACCATACATTGGGTAACACATAAGGGAAAGTGGCATTCATACGCAACGCAGAAAGAATACCGATATTCATCGCATCCTGGCCGGCAAAAAAAGAATTGAAATCAACCGCATCAGGATCAAAGGGTGTAATATTATCCGCGTTATTGGGTGAACGCATTAAAAACCTGGCCGGATGTGTGCCGATGATCATTTTCCTGCCATCGCGGTTAATCACGGAATTAAAGAGCATGAGTGGTATCTCTGCATTGGCTTCTGCTGCTTCATAATCTTTCAGCCGCTTATCCAGGATACCATGGGTGTTTTCATTTAGCTTCTGTTCAAATGCATAACCCCGGTCTTTTGAATACTGGTACCCGTTCTTTTTGAATTTCTGCACGGGCCCCATAATATCCCTGGATACAAAAGAAGAGAACAAGGGGCTCAACAGGTCTTTCGACACATCGGCTGCATATTGCCTGCTCTGCAAATTAACAGGAGATCCTTTTCGTTTTTCCAGGTACAGTTCCCTGAAATAAGCTGCTCCCAGCATGCCTCCCGAAGCACCGCTGATCAAAAAAGTCTGTTGCATCAGTTTGCCACCGAACAAACTGTCCAGTCGCTGCAAAGCATTCATGCTAAACGCCGCGCTGCGCGTACCGCCGCCACTTGTATTGATAATATAAAAAGCCGGCTTGTCTGCCCCCTGTCTCGCTTTCCATTTATTCAGTATGGCAATGTACCGCTGCTTGTCGGCAACCAGGTTGCTGTCGCTCGCCATTTGCATAATTGTTTGCCTGCTGTAAACCGGGCGTTTTTCTTTGTTGTTGTAATTCAATCCATACGCTTTATTGCGCGGATCTATGATGTTCTGCTGGTAGAGAAAATTAGCCCCCATATACAACACCACCACCAGGAGAATACTCCAGCTATGCAGGAAAAGAGAGATCGCGCCTGCAGCAGCTATAAGAATGGCGAAGAAAACAGTAATACTGGCCGCTGCTGGTAATTGAAACAAACGGGTATCGGAAATATAACCGGTTGCCACTAAGAATATAAAAGCAATAACGATAGCAATGACAGCCGCAAAATGGTGCCGTTTAAACACTGCATCCAGGAAGTCCTGACTATAGTGACGGACATCCCTCGGTTTCCTCAGGCGCAGTTTTGCACTCAGGAACCAATCCACTTTCAGCTCTCCCCTTTCTTTAGGCAGGGGATTGGCCTTAGCTATTTCGGCATAACGCGAATTGGCAGTGGTGATAACTGCTGCCATGCTTTTGTAGATCGTTTTATCTGCACCAAAAAAATAACCGAATGCTATCAGGATAGAAAGAAAAATACCGGCGGCAAAACCTCCCACCATCAACAGCACTTCTGGTGTGGCAAACAATTCCTTGTAGCGGGCATAATTTACCGCTTTTATAAAATAGAATACCAGGAACCCCAATGGAATAACCGCATTATTGATACAGTATTTTAAAAAAGGCTGTGCAGTTGTTGCCAGGAATTTCAGGTTCTTACTATGTAATATAAACGTGGTGATATTCCAGCTCATAATAAAAACGCCCAGCGTAAACCCAACAATAGAGGTACTGAGCAGGCTCACTTCGCCAAAATATTCCGGTGCCAGGAACAGTGAATTGGCGCCAAATGTGTGCATGAAATCACCCGCTACCGTAGCGAATAAAATATACCAAAACAACAGGAATACCTGGTACCGGCGAAAATGCAGCAGGAACAACTGCACAGGCAGGGAAAACCAGAAACCAACCAGGTATTTTTTCATACTAGCAAGACTATTTTTTTACAGGCACTGCTGCTTATTCTTGTCTTTAAACTTTTCTTGCCCCACTGCGTACGATAAATAACATCCAGACCAAAGAAAGCAATAACAGCATGCCCACCAACTGGTGTAATTGTGCCATCCATTCAAATGTACCCCATTTGCCCGGAACAATGCCGGTACTCGTTAACACACTGGAAATACCCAATACTACTTGTAAACCCGTCACTGCCAGGGGTATCCATCTCGTTTTCCCGAACAATGCAGACCCTTTGATACTGAACAGCCGGACGGACCAGGTTATGATCAGTACCAGCAGCAAATAAGCCATTCCCCTGTGCATGAAATGGATCAGGATTTTATTATCAATAAAATTGAGGAGGAAGGGTTCATGTGAAAATAATTTTTCGGGAATCCATTGCCCGTTAATAGTGGGCCAGGTAGGCGCGGCAGTGGCAGCTTTGTGCCCCGCCATCAATGCGCCATAGATCAGTTGCACCACTAATAAAACCAATAAGGCCCAGTTCCATTTTCTTGCAGCTGCATGGCAGGTAATCTGTTCTTTTTTTACCAATAATTGCAGCGCAAACCAGAAAGTATAACACAGCACTCCCAGTGCAAAAATAAAATGCAATGCCAGCCTGGTTGGCTTTACATAAATAGCGTCGCCCGTTAGTCCGCTGGCTACCATGATCCATCCAACAGCGCCCTGCAAGGCGCCGAGCAGGAAAAGGATCAGTAATGGATTGATCATTTCTTTCTTAAAATGTTTTTTCACTATGAACCAGATAAAGCCCGCGGCAAATACTACACCGATCAGCCTGGCCCACAGGCGATGAAACCATTCCCAGAAAAAAATAAACTTAAAGTCAGCCAACGTAAAGTCGAAATTGAGCAAATGGAACTGGGGAGTCTGTTTGTATCGATCAAATTCGGTCAGCCACTGCTGTTGATTCAGCGGCGGGAGTGCACCCGTTATAACATCCCATTGTGTAATGGATAACCCGCTCCCTGTTAAACGGGTGATACCGCCTAACGCAAACTGTATCACCGTCATACCCGCACCAATTAATAACCAGGTAGCTACCAGTCTTGAAGAACGCTCCGTTGTATGCATAGGCCACTGTTTCAAAATTGGGTACAAAGGTACTGGTATAACAAAAGTGCCAGTTATTTTAATCAATTGAATTTGGAAGATATGACACGGATTGTTGAATTTTACCATTGTGTTACAAGCTTACTACCAAACCAGGCAAATGGAAGCCGGCTGCGATGAAGCCGGAAGAGGATGCTATGCAGGCCCGGTATTTGCCGCTGCCGTTATGCTACCTCTCGATTTTTATCATCCGCTGTTAAACGACAGCAAGCAGGTAACAGCCGCACAAAGAGCATTGCTGAGAGAAGTAATTGAATCAGCTGCTATTACCTGGGCCATTGCAAGTGTCGACAATCATGAGATAGACCGGATCAATATTCTGAAAGCATCTTTTACAGCCATGCACCTCTCTATCGATCAGTTAAAGCCTGTCCCCCAACTGCTATTGATCGATGGCAATCGTTTTATCCCATACCGGGAAATTCCGCATCATTGTATTGTAAAAGGCGATGCCACTTATGCAAGCATCGCAGCGGCCAGTATCCTTGCCAAAACCTACCGCGACGATTACATGAAACAATTGCACCAGGAATTTCCCTGTTATGGGTGGGACAGGAACAAAGGTTACGGAACCGCTGATCACAGGAAGGCCATTGAAAAAAATGGATTGTGCAAATACCACAGGCACAGTTTTAATATTGTGCCGAAACAGATGAGGCTTGAGATGTAGAATGTAGGATTTACCATCAAAAATCCACCACTCCTAATCCCTCCCTGATCACTTCGTATGCATCGCTGGTGCAATCAATCACAGTAGAAGGGATCATGCCGCCAATGCCGCCGTCGACCACGATGTCGACAAGGTTCCTGAATTTCTCATAAATCAGTTCAGGATCTGTGTATTCCTCTACCATGCCGCCGGGCAGTGATGCCGACAGGATGGGATGACGTAACTCTTTTATGATACTCCTTGCAATATTGTTGTCAGGTACACGCAGGCCGATGGTACTCTTTTTGCTTTGTAAGATTCTGGGGACTTCCTTGCTTGCCGGAAGAATAAAAGTATACGGGCCGGGCAAATGATTCTTCAGCATCCGGTATAGAGGCGTTGAAATGCTTTTGGTATACTGACTAAGGTCGCTCAGGTCATAACAAATAAAACTCAGCTTAGCTTTATTAGGATCTATCTGTTTGATACGGGCAATCTGTTCAATGGCTTTGTGGTGAAAAATGTCACAGCCTAAACCATAAATGGTGTCAGTTGGATAAACGATCACGCCGCCTGACAACAAGCACTCAGCAATGGTTTTCAGGTGGCGGGGGTTGGGATTATCGGGATGAAGCTTTAAGAGCATTTGTGGATCGTTCTTATCAAAGTTACATCCCGCTTTCTTATTTTTGCCGTTAAAATATCCCATTATGCAATTACAGGCTATTGATGTAGTGAACTCGATCAGTGGGACTAATTTCAAAAACAACTATTACCTGCCTCAACGGCCGCTGATCATTAAGGATCTTGCAAAAAACTGGCCGGCATATACCAAATGGAACTGGAATTATTTTAAAGAACTGGTCGGTGATAAGCAGGTAGGATTATATAATAATATCAAAAGCGACGCCTATACACCCATTAATACGGCCGACGATTATAAAACTTTTGGTGAATATATTGATATGATCAGCCAGGGCCCTGCAGGATGGCGGATATTCCTTTTTAATATTTTCGAACATGCACCCCAGTTAACCAGCGATTTTACGTGGCCCGAAGAACTGATGAAGGGCTTCGTAAAGCGCTATCCCATGCTTTTTGTTGGCGGCGCCTCCAGCATTACCCACATGCACTTTGATATTGACCTCAGTCATATTCTGCACACCCAGTTTGCAGGAAGGAAAAGAGTATTGCTTTTTCCTAATGAAGAGCAGCATAAGCTCTACCGGAAACCGTTTGAAGTATTGAGCTTAGCCGATTTCAGTAATTACCACCTTGGTAATGGCACACCGGACTATAATGCATTTCCTGCACTTAGGTTTGCAAAAGGCTATGAGGTAGTACTCGAACATGGCGATACCCTGTTCATGCCTGCCGGTTACTGGCATCATATGGAATATATTGACAGTGGTTTTGCCATGAGCCTCCGCGCACTACAGTCATCCCTGAGCGGTAAATTAAATGGTGTATGGAACCTTTTTGGTATGCGTACCATTGATACTGTTATGAAGAAAACATTGCCACATCCCTGGTATGACTGGAAAATGAAAAAGATATTTGATGCTGCTGCAAAAGCACTTGATAATGCGGAAAACACCGGGCCAAAAACAGTGTTTTAAACCATAAATTCGGTGAAAAGACCTACATTTTTTCCACTCAGATAATGCAAATTTGTAGTTACCCCCGCCCTGCCCGACTTTTAAACGTTTACCCGGACAGGTTTGTAGCTGACTATAATGCACCGATATGACAAAGATTGTTCTGGTCGATGACCATGTATTGCTTAGAAGCGGGCTCGTTTCACTGATTAATTCTTTTTCTGACTATACGGTTTTGTTCGAAGCGAATAACGGGAAGCAGTTGATAGAATTGCTTGACGCCACAAACCTCCCCGATATTGTAATCCTGGATATCACAATGCCTGTAATGAACGGCTATGAAACTGCACTCTGGCTTACGACCCAATATCCGCAAATAAAGATCCTGGCACTAACCATGATCAATGATGAAAGATCCATTATCCGAATGTTTAAAAATGGAGCCAAGGGATTCCTGCTGAAAGACAGCAAGCCACAGGAATTCAAAGCAGCCTTAGATGGCCTGGCTAATAAAGGTGTTTACCTCAACAAAGCAATGTGTGATAACATTATCCACAGTTTCAAATACCACGGCGCAGAAGCTGATGAAGAATTTGACAAGCTCAATAAACTCAACGAACGGGAAAAAGAATTCCTTGCCTTATGCTGCACCGAGAAATCGCACAGGGAAATAGCAGAAGTGATGGGAGTACCCCTTCGCACCATTGATAATTTCCGCGATATGCTGTATGAAAAACTACAAACCACTTCCAGGGTAGGGCTGGCACTCTTTGCTATGCGTAACAACCTTACCAGGTTTTAACAGTAAACATCTTTCAGACAATCTCCCAAACCTCTTTGCCACGTAATAACTTGTCTAAATTGCCTTTCCCTTTGGTTGCAATGGTTTCTTCTATCTGCATGGCCATCAGATCTTCGTAACAGGCTCTGTCTTCTTCATAGAATACACCAAACGGACGGGGAAAATGTCCGCCTGCTTTAGCAGGATCATCAAATAAGCGAACCAGCATCTGTGCTTTAAAGAAATCTTTTTCATCATGTATCCAGAGATCATCTGCACTGGTACCATTGCCCAGTTCAACCACTACCGGTTTAAGGCCATCTAATTTAATGCCTTTGTTCTGCGCAGCGCCAAATATTAATGGCTTGCCTTGTTCCAGGAACAGTGCCTCATCAGGTTTAGAACTTTTTTCTGTAAAGATCTCAAAAGCACCATCATTAAAGATGTTGCAGTTCTGGTATATCTCCAGGAAAGAAGCGCCTTTGTGCTGGTGCGCACGGGTAAGCATGTATTGCAGGTGCCTGGGATCACGGTCCATACTGCGGCCTACAAAACTGGCATCGGCACCCATTGCCAATGCCGACGGGTTGAACGGATGATCAATGCTGCCAAAAGGTGTACTCTTGGTAACTTTCTGTTCCTCGGATGTGGGAGAGTACTGGCCCTTTGTTAATCCATAGATCTGGTTATTGAACAGCAATACATTTACATCAAAATTCCTGCGCAGTAAATGAATGGTATGATTGCCGCCGATACTTAAGCTGTCCCCATCTCCCGTTACAATCCATACACTCAGCTCCGGACGCGTTGCTTTTAATCCGCTCGCAATAGCAGTGGCGCGGCCATGAATGGAATGCATGCCAAATGTATTCATATAATAAGGGAAACGGCTACTGCAGCCGATACCGCTGATGATCACAATATTTTCCTTAGGCACACCTATACCGGGCATCACTTTCTGCACCTGTGCCAATATAGAATAATCGCCACAACCCGGGCACCAGCGCACTTCCTGGTCGGTTGCGAAATCCTTTGCAGTAAGAACCGGTTGAATTGTTGTAGTTGCTGACATTTATTAACGCGTAATTAGTACTTAAAAATCTTTTGTTGCGGAAGCAAAGTTCATGAATAATTGGTAATTGCTACTTACTAATTATCAGTTCTTCCCAGTATTCTGCTGCCCTGCGGGTATGCGGTATGACGATAGTGCCTCCCACTATATTGGCCACAGCAAAAATTTCATACATCTCCTTAGTATTCACCCCCAACTCATGGCACTTGCCAAGATGGTATTTGATACAGTCATCGCATCGCAGCACCATACTGGCTACAAGTCCCAGCATTTCCTTGGTCTTTTTGTCCAATGCCCCTTCTTCATAAGTGTTGGTATCTAAATTCCATAAGCGCTTCATGACCAGGTTATCCTTACTTAAGATCACTTCATTCATCTTTTCGCGGTACGCATTGAACTCCTCTGCCAACTTACCCATAATTGCCTCTTTTGGTCACAAAAATACGAAAGGCCACCGGCCTTACTGTCATTTCTTTGTACTTTAACGCGGCAAACACATACATATGAAGAAATTATTACTCCTGTTATGCGCGGGCAGCTGCTATTGCCTGCATGCGCAGCACAGCAACCTTGTCAAAGTCACAGACATGCTGAAGATCAGGCAGCCTGCGGCTGTCAGTATCAGTCCCGATGGCAGTAAAGCCGCCTTTACCCTCACCAGTATTGAAGCCGAAGGCGATGCCAGGTGGGAATACAAATATGTCAACCACCTGTATATCGTCCCTGTCGACGGCTCCACGCCGCCCAAACAGCTCACCAATAAAGAAAATGCCAGCCAACCCGCCTGGAGCCCCGATGGCAGGCAGCTGGCTTTTGTACGGGCTGTCGACGGCAAGGCCCAGGTATTCCTTTTGTCTTTCGATGGCGGGGAACCGGTACAACTGACAAAATTCAAATACGGCGCCAGTTCACCCAAATGGAGCCCTGACGGCAAGTTGCTCCTTTTTTCGGCCAGCATACCCCTGAAAGACCTGCTAAAAGATACAACACTCAATCCTGGTAAGGAAGTCCCTAAATGGCCCTTCGAAAAACCAGGATTCCTTAAAAATGAGGCACTCCAGGCTCATACGGCCCAGCCCAACCCTGATGGTAGCATGGAAGAGATCAGAGCTTACTTAGACAACAATGCCAATGATAAGAAAGCGAAAGTCATTAATAAGATCAATTTCCAGGAAGAAGCCACCACTTCTGCAGAACTGTCTTTCAATCATTTTTTTACCATCGGCTTAGAACCTGGCGCACAGCCCGTTGCCGTTACACACGGCTTCTATCGTTTCAGCGCAGCAGCATTTACGCCTGACGGCAAACAGCTCGTCCTTACGGGAGATATTGATTCCCTGCAGCATCCCGACCGTTCGCTCGAAAGTGAGATCTTTATAGCCGACATAGCCGGTCATCATGTAAAAAAGATAGTAGGCGCAGCAGGCAAAACCTATTTCAGCGCACAGGTTTCTCCTTCGGGCAAATGGCTGGCATTCCAGCATGGCACCACCTCTTTTGTAGATATTCCCGCGTTGGCTGTTATGCCACTGAACGGAACAGAAAAAGATATCATCGATCTTCCCTTCGACCGGAATAAAAGCAATATCACCTGGAGCCAGGATGAACAATACCTGTACTTCATTGCACAAAGCAACGGAGGAGCTCCTTTGTACAGAATGGATCTGAAAACAAAACAATCCGAACCATTATCTGATGTTAATGCAGGTGTCAGCAGCTTTGACCTGAAAGGTAACAGGATCGTATTTGTTAAAACCGAAGTGGCCAACCCTTTCGAATTGTATACGGCCGACGCTTCGGGCAAGCAGGCAACACGCATCAGCAGTTTTAATTACGACTGGGTCGCAACAAAAAAACTGAGCTACCCGGAAAAAAAGAGTTTTGTCAATGACAAGGGACTCACTGTTGAATACTGGGTCATGAAACCGGCCGGTTATGAGGAAGGAAAAAAATATCCCGCTATCCTGGATATCCATGGCGGCCCCTCGGCTATGTGGGGGCCCGGTGAAAGCTCTATGTGGCACGAGTTCCAGTATTACAGCGCCAAAGGATATGTTGTAGTGTATTGCAACCCTAGAGGATCGGGCGGTTATGGTGCTGCATTCCTCCGCGCCAATATCAATGACTGGGGAGCAGGCCCAACATCGGATGTATTGACAGCGCTGGACAAAGCAGTTGCAGCTGGTTTTATAGATACTTCACGTTTAGCAGTAACAGGCGGTTCCTATGCAGGTTACTTAGTAGCATGGATCATATCGCACGACCAACGGTTCAAGGTAGCCTGCTCACAGCGCGGGGTATATGAACTCGGGACTTTCTTTGGCGAAGGAAATGCATGGCGGCTGGTACCCAATTATTTTGGCGGATATCCCTGGGAGGAAACAACCAAAGCCAATATACAAAGAGAATCACCCATCAATTATGTACAGAACATCTATACGCCTTATCTTATTTTTCATGGTGAGAACGATCTCAGGACAGGTGTGATACAAAGTGAAATGTTATACAAGAGCCTGAAAGTATTGGGCAGGACGGTAGAATACGTACGCCACCCGGGAGGTACACATGAACTGACCCGCAGTGGCAATAACCGGCAAAGGATTGACCAGATGCTACGCACACTGGAATTTTTTGAGCGTTTTATCAGACATTAATAAAAAAGCCGCCGGAAATTTCCGGCGGCTTTTTTATTTGATCGCTTTCAGCCAATCTACAATTCCCTGGTACACTTTGCGTGCCACATCATCCTGAAACTTAGGACGAATGATGCGCCGTTCATCTGCTTCATTGCTCAGGAAAGCAATTTCAATAAGACTGCCGGGAAAATCGGTAGGTGCATTCAAGCCGAAATTAAAACTGCCCACATTTCCAAACTCATCCAGGTTCAGCAGCAGCATATTTTTAAGGATAGCAGTGGTAAGCGGTCTGAAACCAATATGTTTATAATAGGTGCTGACACCCTTTACTTCCTTATTATCACTGGAGTTCAGGTGAAAGCTGATAAGGATATCAGGGCTTTGCTGTTGCAGGAATAAGATACGGTCTTTCATTTCAAGCGTAGTATCTGTGGCACGCGTCATGATAATTTTTTTAACGCCTCTTTGCTTCAGGTACCGCTCAAACGCTTTGGCAAACAACAGGGTATATTTTTTTTCTTCTGCACCCGTTCTGATACCGGAAGCGCCGGTATTGGTCCCGCCATGACCAGCATCTATGGCGATCTTCAGGTTATTGATGAGCAGGTTGGCAGGTTGTCTTTTTACCCTGATGACCAGGGTATGGCCTTTGTATCCGATGCTGTATCCCCAATGCTGTTTGTGCTGCAGTTCAATGGTTAGGCGTACCACATCATCTTCTGCCTGTTCATAATAAATATTCTTCACTTCTTTCAGCGACTTCAGCTGGGTGATCCAGTTGGTGTTACTCTGTACCCCGTACAGATCGATCATGATCTTGGCAGGATTGATCTCCATCCAGCTTTTGTAGGGCAGCCTTTCATCCATATTGATACTGATATGGTCAACTGAAGTATCTCCTTTGGCAATAATAGTGTTGGTGAGATAGAAAGGCTTCGGCCGGGGAACACTGTCGAACCGCAGGTATTGCTTCTCCATATAGGCAGTATGGTATTTGGAAAGCTGTACCGTATAGAGCTCTTTGGTAGAATCAATGACCCTGAATACCACATTTGTGTCAATGTATCCCAGTTTAGTGCCACCCAACCTGTCGTCACCCAGGCCATCATACAGGGAAGGCAGTTTACCAGTTGATCTTGCTAGGCGATAAGGCTGTATTGTGTTTTGTGCATTTGCCTGTGCCATGACCATAACAATGCATGCAAGAAGTAGTTGCTTCATCTCATGAAGATAAAAAATAATGCGAATCATGCCCCGTTGTGGAGGAAAAGGGTTGTCGTATATTTATACCCCGTATTGCCCAACCATGCTCTCACGATTATAAAAAAACAGTATGCCAGGAATATTAGACCTCGTAGGAAACACCCCGATGGTGGAACTGAAACAAGTAACGATTAATAAGAACGTAACCATTTATGCAAAACTGGAAGGAAATAATCCGGGTGGAAGTGTGAAAGACCGTGCGGCGTATGGCATGATCAAAGGAGCCATTGACCGGGGTGAGATCAAAAACGGGATCAAACTGATCGAAGCCACCAGTGGCAATACAGGTATTGCACTGGCTATGATTGCCAGTCTTTTTGGTGTGGAGATTGAACTGGTCATGCCCGAAGATGCAACGCGCGAAAGGGTGCTCACCATGCAGGCGTTTGGCGCCAAAGTAGTGCTGACACCAAAGGAAAGGGCGATGGAAGGAGCTATTGATTATGCCACCGAACAGGTATCGAAGGGTGGGTACCTGATGCTGAACCAGTTTGGCAATCCTGATAATCCTTCCATGCATTACCGCACAACAGGCCCTGAAATATGGAACGATACAAAAGGAAAGATCACCCATTTTGTTTCCTCCATGGGTACAACAGGAACCATCATGGGCGTATCCCAATATTTAAAAGAAAAAAATCCTGCCATACAGATCGTAGGCTGCCAGCCGACCGATGGATCACATATACCGGGTATACGCAAATGGCCGGAAGCATACCTGCCAAAAATATTCGACAGAAGCCGGGTTGACAGAACAATGAATGTAGACGAAAAGGATGCGCGTATCATGACCAAACGCTTAGCCAGGGAAGAAGCTGTCTTTGCAGGAATGAGCAGCGGCGGAGCGGTGCATGCAGCGGTTGAATTGTCAAGGGAATTGTCTGCAGGTGTGATCGTATGTATTATCTGTGACCGGGGCGACAGGTACTTATCCTCCGACCTGTTCAACTAAAAAGGTCTCACCGCTACAATAGCAGTAAGACCTTCGTTTGAGCAAGCAACCGTAAAACAAAACAAATATTAACAAAATATTTGAAACAAAATAATATTTTCTTCATTTTTTATCAGAAACGATACCCATTATCTGTTACCAGTTTATCGGCGATCCTTCTCCTTGCCTCCTTGGTGTTAAAGGGCTCTACCTTTGTAAACCGCTTCAGGCCAATGTGCATCATCCTTAATTCATCTCCATCAGCAAAGCTGTTCAGTGCGTCTTTACCGGCTTTATTAATGCGGTCGGCAGCATCGTAAATATACGTACGCATGATATCGGCCTGGAGGCTCACAGCAGCTTCACCCTTGCTGTCAGACAATTTCAGCACGCGCAACAAAGCGCTTTCGGCATTGAATGTCTCAATGGCCATATCCGCAATATTCATCAGTATTTCCTGTTCTTTATCCAATTGCATCATCAGCTTCTGCACGGCAGCGCCGGCCACCATCAAAATGGCTTTCTTGAAATTAGCCACGTATTTACGCTCTTTTGCAAATGCGCCTTCGTCTTCCGCACCAAAATCCGGTATGCTCATTAATTCTTTCTGAACGGCCATGGCTGGTCCCATCAGGTCAAGCTTACCTTTCATGGCACGCTTTAATACCATATCAACCGTCAATAAACGATTGATCTCATTGGTGCCTTCATAAATACGGTTGATGCGACTGTCGCGATAGGCTTTTGAGATGATATACTCATCACTGAACCCATTACCGCCATGGATCTGCACCCCTTCATCCACCACAAAGTCAAGCATTTCACTGCCGTATACTTTCAGCATGGCGCATTCAATGGCATATTCTTCAGCCGCACCCAGTAAAGCTTCAGCAAAAGTCTTACCACTTGTTTCCAGTTCATGTTCTTTGTTATCGATCCATTTGGCTGTGCGGTACAAAGCGCTTTCAGCAACCCACATGCGGATGGCCATCTCAGCCATCTTATGCCTGATAGCGCCAAACTTGGCAATGGGCAATTTGAACTGCTCCCTGGTCTTTGCATACCGGATAGAAATATCAGCGGCTCTTTTGGCCCCGCCTAATGCAGCGGCGCAAAGTTTTAACCGGCCAATGTTCAGGATATTGAAAGCGATGATATGTCCCTTTCCAATTTCACCCAATACATTCTCTGCAGGTACTTTACAATCCTGGAAATACAATTGCACGGTAGAAGAGCCCTTGATCCCCATCTTGTGTTCTTCCGGACCCTGCGTGAACCCTTCAAAACCACGTTCAACAATAAAGCCTGTGAATTTTTCGCCATCGATCTTCGCAAACACAGTATATACATCGGCAAAGCCACCATTGGTGATCCAGCATTTTTGCCCGTTCAGCAGGTAATATTTACCATCCTCACTTAGTTTGGCTGTTGTCTTGGCACCCAGTGCATCACTGCCGCTATTGGGTTCGGTTAATCCATAAGCGCCTTTCCATTCACCGCTCGCCAGTTTCGGAATGTATTTTTCTTTTTGCGCTTCCGTTCCAAAATACAGGATCGGTAATGAACCAATGCCCGTGTGTGCAGCCACCGCTACAGAAAAAGAGTGGCCGCCACCCAATCCTTCGTTTACAATGGTGGAAGTGATGAAATCTTTACCCAGTCCGCCATATTGCTCAGGAAAAGAAGTAGACAGCAATCCCTGCTCTCCCGCTTTCTGTAATAAAGAAGGCATGAGACCAGGCTCGAGCTTATCTATCCTATCAATGACGGGCAATATGTCCGCATCTAAAAATTGCACGCACATGTCCATCACCATTGCCTGTTCTTCATTAAAATCTTCCGGAATGAATGTGTCAAAAGGATTACTCTCCTTGATCAACCATTCGCCTCCGTGAAGGGCTTTTGTTTGTTGAGTGGTTTCCATGACAAGAATGTTTATCGGTTTATTATTTTATTGCTTTGCTTACACCTTACGTCGTTTGCAAAATCCTGTACTCAGGTAAGGTTATCATACACCCGCTGAAATACAGATTTCACTGTTTCAATCTCTACCCGGTCAACACCAACCAATGCCTCATTCATTGTTTGGTTGGCCAGGTCAATCGTCAGTTCCTGCAACTCCTGCGCCGTACTTGTTAAACAAACAAGGTTAACCCTTCGGTCTTCCTTAGAGGCCACCCGCTTCACTAATTTTTGCTTTTCCAGATTATCCACTAACCTGGTGATACTCGGTTTATCCCGGTAAGTACGGTTGCACAGTTCCTGCTGGCTGAGGCAGTCTTCCTTCCATAAATGATACAGAATACTCCATTGTTCAATGGTAATTTCCAAACCCGCCTGGCGAAAATTCTTCTGCAGGCGCCGTGCTACAGCTGTATATGCCATACCATTGATCACACTGTATAATTCGCCCCTTTTAAATTGGTTGTTTGACATATAGTTAGTTATGCAACTAATTTCAAAGTAAGGCTGTTTCCCTGAAATTTCCAAGAATAAGGCCCTAAAATTTAACCCTGGCCCTTATTTTTTACACACTTCTTATCGCATTAATAAGTTTCTTTGTTTTATGTACACCGCCGGGATCATTGTCGCAACATTATTATTGGCTGTCTATACAGTACTGATCCTCCAATACCGTAAATGGTGGCTGCGTTTATCGCCTTTCCGTTCAGAACCTGCGATTCCGCCCACCATATTTTTTTCTATCATCATCCCTGCCCGTAACGAAGCAGCCAATATCGGGGACTGCCTCAGTGCTGTACTGAAGCAGCAATACCCAACCCACCTGTATGAAGTGATCGTCATCAATGACCACTCAACCGATCACACTGCGGCTATTGTAAACAGCCTCCAGGCGCAGCATAGCAACCTGAAACTCATCAACCTGGAAGAGCATTTACAGGGAAAGCAATTGAATGCCTATAAAAAGAAAGCGATTGAAATGGCTATTGCAGCAAGCAATGGCCAGTGGATTGTTACAACCGATGCAGATTGCAAGGTATCGGGCGAATGGCTTTCTCTTTTCAATAATTATATACAGCAGTACGAACCTGTGTTTATAGCAGCACCGGTGATGTTCACCAACAACGGTTCTTTTTTAGCTGTTTTTCAATTGCTCGATTTTCTAAGCCTGCAGGGTATTACAGCCGCAGCTGTCTCAGCAGGCTTTCATACCATGTGCAATGGCGCCAACCTTGCTTACAGGAAGGATGCATTTTATGAGGTAGGGCAGTTCAGGGGTATTGATCAGCTTGCCAGTGGAGATGACATGTTGCTGATGCACAAGATCAAACAAAAATATCCGGAACGACTGGGGTACCTGTTCTCGGAAAATGCAATTGTTTTTACCGCACCAATGCCCGACTGGAAAAGTTTTTTTAACCAGCGTATCCGCTGGGCCAGTAAGGCCGGTAAATACCAGGACAAGGGCATTTTCCGCACACTGGCTTTGGTGTATGCATTGAATGCCAGCCTGATGCTGTTGCTGCCTGCAGGCTTGTTGCTGCAAGGGTGGAGGGGATTACTGAACTGGTTATTGCTGGTCCTTGCCAAAACATTGGTTGAGCTGAGCTTCATGCTGCCTGTAAGCCGCTTTTATAAGCATACACCTGCACTATACTGGTTTGTGCTGATGCAGCCTTTCCATATAGCGTACACAGTAGTAGCAGGATGGCTTGGCAAATTCGGCTCTTACCAATGGAAAGGGAGATCCGTTCAATAATAGTTTTTACTCGCCATGTTGTGCGTTCTTCGGTTCAGGCCACCAGGCATAAATGATCAGTGATACCAATGCCACGAGGGACACAACGAATGTTACGATACTTTTCATAGACTCAGGATTTGAATAGACTCAGGATATAGATAACCAAATGATAGACACTAAGAAACCGGAAATGTTTAACCCCTCCCTTCTTTTTCGGCGAAACAGGTGACCAGGTCGGCGATTTTATTTATTTTACTTCCGTGTTACACCGCCTCACCCACTCACTTTTTATTAAAAGACTGTTAAAGAACAAAGGGGCTTCCTTTGCCATGATACTCATCATTTGCAGTTCGTTGCTTGCCCTGTTTGCTTTTTTTATAGCCCCCGACCACTCCCCCAATGCCAACCGGATGATCCCTGAGATCGGCAGTAAAAAGCCAGGGTTCAAGATCAGCCTGCTGCTGGTAAAGCGCGACAAAATACAGGCCAAGACCAGTTGCTGGGAGCAGCTCATCAGCGGCAGGGAAGACAGCTGGCAATACATCCCCATTACTGCCTGTACCATCCGTAAGGATAGTATCATCTATCAAAAATTTGTAGATGAAGGCATTACTGAGCGGAATGCCATCGCAGGTTCAGCCACCAATATCACGGCGCCGGTTGTGCAGCAACGGTATTATTTAGGTACGGATAAATTTGGCCGCGATCTGCTGAGCAGGCTGATCATAGGGGTACGTGTGAGCCTGGGTGTGGGACTAATCGCTGTCGTCATTTCGCTCACCATCGGTATATTATTAGGTGCAGTTGCAGGCTATTTTAAAAGCTGGGCCGATGAGCTAATCATGTGGCTGATCAATGTACTCTGGAGCATCCCTACTTTATTATTGGTGTTCGCGATTACACTGGTACTGGGCAAAGGTTTCTGGCAGGTGTTTGTAGCAGTTGGGTTAACCATGTGGGTCAATGTGGCGAGGTTGGTACGCGGACAGGTACTGGCCATTCGGGAACTGGAATACGTCGAAGCCGCCAGGGCACTTGGTTATTCGCATGCACGGATTATTTTCCGGCACATATTACCTAATATCCTGGGGCCGGTCATGGTGATCGCCGCCAGCAATTTTGCTTCAGCCATTGTCATAGAAGCGGGACTCAGTTTCTTAGGCGTAGGGGTACAACCACCGCAGCCCAGCTGGGGACTGATGATCAAAGAAAACTATAACTTTATCATCACCCATAATCCCATGCTGGCCCTTGCGCCCGGTTTTGCTATTATGTTGCTCGTACTTGCTTTTAACTTATTAGGAAACGGACTGCGCGATGCATTCAATGTTCGCGGCAAAATCTAGTGCATGCTACACCGCAGGAGCTACAACAACATTCCTGTCCAGGCTTTCCTCCAGCGAAATAAAAGTTTCCGTACGTTCAATACCTTTGATCTTTTGCAATTCATCGTGTAGCACGAAACGCAGTTGCTGGATGTCTTTGCAAACAATTTCTGCAAACATGCTGTAATTGCCCGTTGTATAATTCAGGCGCACAATTTGCGGGATCTTTTTAAGTTCCTTGGCAACTGTATCGTAAAGTGAGCTTTTTTCAAGATAAATACCAATAAAAGCGATCACATCATAACCGAGGGCTTTCAAGTCTACAGATAATTTTTTACCTTTAACTACTTTAAGCTCTTCTAATTTTTTAATGCGCACATGAATCGTGCCGCCGGAAACAAAGAGTTTCTTACCCAGGTCGGCATAAGATATCTCTGCATCCTCCATCATTTCCTGTATGATCTGGAAATCGAGTTTGTCAAGATTTAATTTGGTTGACATTTTTGCCTTATTTTTTTGATAAAAACAATTATAATATGCAATTTATTGAATATTTTCTAATATTTAAAAATAATTGTTGAAATATTTATAACAAATCGATTCTTCTGCCTAATATTGTACTGTCAAACGACAAACCAGTTCTTATTCATACTGTGGGGTGATGAAATTTTTGGCAGACATGCCCTCTTGTCTCGGGGGTGAGGATCACAGGATAAACATAGTGTAGAGCCGCCAGGGTAGCAATATCCGGGCGACCAGGGTCGACCACTGAACTTTGCGCTATCGCTAACTGCCTCGTGGAGGTTCGAGCCCTCCCCCTACAGCTCAGAAAAGCCGCAGCTTAATTGATTGTCAATGGGTTGCGGCTTTTGTTTTTTAATAGATTCCGATATGCCCTTCCACTGTTTTGGGGAGTCTGACCAAAGGTGGCCAACTTTACTGGCGTTTGGGTACATCATATTATGAAATTTTCTTGACTTTGTACTGGGAATTTGATGAGAAAAAATTGAAAGCATCAATATTTGGAAATAACTGTATTTACTTTGAATCTCAATCATATTACAGAGAAAGTGTGGGGTCACTCCCTTTTTTTGCAATAATACCGTCTTCTAAAAGGTAAATCTTGTTACAAACATTTTTCAAAACGTGCAAACGATGGGTGATAAAAATAATTGCCATTTTACATCTTAACCGTTCTAATAAATTCAATATAAATTGTTCAGACTTCTTATCCATCGCAGCAGTGGCTTCGTCCAATATTAATAACTGAGGTTGATGATATAAGGCCCTTGCCCATGCTATCATTTGCTTTTGACCGCCTGACAAATTAATGCCCTCCTCGCCGACTATCGTCATGAATGATTGTGGCAAACTGTCGACAAATGCAGCAAATCCATATTCATTCAAAAAATGGATAACCTCTATAGGCTTTTTTTTTGCGTCATCAAAGGCAATATTTTCAATAACAGTTCCATTAAAAATATGAATATGTTGAGGAACAACGCCTACTATATTTCTCCAATTGATTAATGAAATTTTATTGAAAAGAAACTGATCGTTAATCAGTATCTCGCCACTTTCTATTTCATAATTTTTTTGTAAGATTTGAGTGATCGTTGTTTTTCCACAGCCGTTTTCGCCTATAATAGCAACAACTTCTCCCTTACTTACTTCCAACGAAACATCTTTTATAATGGAGTTCCTTCCGGCAAAACGAAAGGCTATATGTTTAGCTTCCAATTTTTCAAATGAATTAGTGGTCGCTTCTTCAAGTTCCATTTCAGACTTAATGCCTGTAAACTCAAACATTCTGTCAAAAGCAATTTTAGCCTCGTTAAAGGGAATGCTTACCAATGCAAGGTTAGCAACGCTTGGCAATAATGAACCTACCATCCCCAATACAGCCATTAACTCGCCTATTTTTAAATGGTGATGCAAAACCTGATAAGACGAATACGTTAGTACAATCATTAAAAAAAATACTGCAACTGCGTTTGCGGCCAGTGAAAGGTTGATTTGAATTTTCCCCAATGAAAATATTTTACTTTGATAATTATTGTAAATAGCTTGATTAGTTTGTTGAAAAATAGTTTGCTTATTGTAGTTTTTAATAGGTTCAATACCTTGCAAAGTGGAAATATAATTGCTTTCCGTTTGCGCATATGCAATCATAATGTTGCGCTGATATTCCAAAACTCTCTTATTGTATTTGTAAATCAGCAGAAAAAATACAGGCATAAATAGTAAACATCCTAACCCGACCTCCCATGAATACACGAAAATAAATACTGTTGCAACAATTATCATTAACGCATCTATTAGCACATTACTCACTATTTGGCTTATAACTCTTTGTATTCTACTGGTATCATTTAATCGCGCCGTTAGTTCGCCAATTTTTCGGGTGTTAAAAAATGATCTGGGTAATTGTAATAAATGTTGATAAAAAAAATCGATAATACGAATATTGAAATCTTTCGATTGCCGAAGCAAGAAGTATTGCCGTAAATATGCGATCCCTTCTTTCACTAATAATAGTAAAAACACCAATGTAATGCCAATATTCAGTTTAGTAAAACTTTGCTTTGGTAAAATATCATCAATTAAACGCTGACTAAAAATAGCCATTATCAACCCCAGCGCAGCAATTATAATACCCAGTCCTGCCGCAATGATCAATAGGGGTAAATCGGCTTTAACCAAATTAATAATCCACCTCTTTTTACGTTGTTTAATATCGGTTGCTTTTTCAAAATGTTCGTTGGGTATAAGTATTAAACATGTTTTCGATTGCCACATTTCACTTAGCTCACCCTTAGTCAAATACACAATTCCTTTAGCCGGATCACCAACAATGAATCGAAGGTCTTCATCATCTATACCCACACCGATCGGAGAGGAGGCCATTCCATAACATATCACATAATGTTGCAATTGTTTATCGATAACAACATGCAAAATGCAGGGTCCTTTATGATTAATTAAGGCCGTTATATCGGCTTCGCATCCTTCAGCAGTAAAACCAATAGCATTTGCCGCTTGATATAAACCTAATAAGGTAGCTCCCATAATGGTTGTACCGCTTAGCTTACGAAGGTTATCTAAACTATTATAACCACCATAATATTGTATCACGCTTAATAAGCACGCCACGCCACAATCGTTTTCACCTTGTTGTTGAATAAATGTTTTGTGTATATATTTAATTCGATGCATATTTTAAATTACTATCATTTATAACATTATTTCGAAGCTTTGATCATGGATTTTTCTAAAAAAGTCGAAAATTTCTTACCCCTTTTAATCTTACTCAATTATTTTAGTTGGACAATGAAAAAAATTAAGGAAACAATAAGTTTTCAATCTTAGTTTCTCCAATAACGCTCTTTACTAATTTTTGATGTTCATAAATAAAAAAAGATGGCACGGTGCTGACACCGAATATTTTGTAGAAACTGAAACTTTTATCTCTTAATATAATAATATTACTTAATTGACTTAGGTGGTGTTCATTACAAAACTTAACCGTGTTAACGTTGTCAGCAACAGTTACCATTACTAAAGTAATGTCACTTAATTGCTCTTTGTGTCGTAAATATTGAGTTGCCATATATTGGCAATGTTCACAGGCGGGGCTAAAAAAATTAAAAATTATTTTAGCGTTAGAAGTTGGCAAATCGGTATTTGCAAATACCTTATCGCTTAAGGTGTAAAAACTAAAAGCAGGGAGTGTAACCGTATTTTTTTCAATAGCTTTATTCTGATGAATTTTACTATAAATTCGATAACTTAAACTTATGAACGATATAGTCACAACTATTAGAATAACTATTATTACACTCTTTCTCATTTAGGAGAATTGAAGTTGAAGAAATACTATTACCACGCACCAAAAAAACATGGCTGCCCCATAACTAACTGATACTATTTTAACTGAATACCAGAAATTTTTTTTTGAAAATGTTTGAATACCCTCAGCAATCAATAGCCAATATAAAACTTCAAAAACATTAAATTGTTGAAGAGGATACACCAAGAATTTTGGTATTTGCGATGAGTTAAATAACTGGGTTATGGAAAGCGGGTAAAAATATTGTATATCCTCTATGGTTTGCGGCTTGAAAAATATAAACCAAGCAAATTTGGCTATTGCTGCCAATATCATAGCATAATCTGCTATGAGAACAATTTTAAAACAATTTTGATATGCTATATCTTGATTGAACAAAAACAAACCAATGTAAATGACGCCTGCCAAAATGAGCCATTTTAGCAAAAGGATTACCGGCATGATAATGTAACCAATCCACTGATATTTTTTATTTATTTCTATTATTTGAGCTATTCTTTCTTCGTCTAATTGCCTTCCTAATATTGAATAATAATAAGCATCAGTAAATATTAAATGATTCACAGCTAAAGTCATAGAAATAAACAGAAGTGCATAGATGATGCTTAGTATCCACCATTTAAATTCATAAATATCTTTCGCTAATCGCATTCTTCTTTAAATTATTAACAGTTTTAATTTGATGTTTTTTATAACAGTCCTAATCTCAATTATTACCGAGGCAATATTTAGTTCGCAAGGTACCCCCATATAAAAAATTTATTCTCAAGAAAACAAATCCCTAGTTGGATTCTTCAAGAAAAGGTGATTTATTGTGTTTGATATCCGAATTATTTTAACCTCTCCACTAATTGAAAAAAAGTATTTATTTGAACTGAAAATTATAGACACGTTCACTCTATTTTTGTTCGCCTTATGTGATTATGAAATAAAATACTATACCTGGTTTTGTATATATTTTTATCAAGATAGCTTAATTGAATTTCGAAGTTCAGCCTAGCTCTAAAACATTGTCAAATAGTAGATTTAGCTTCATATCCGAATGAGTTGCAATTAAAAATGAGGTTTTATCTGAACTTTTAGCTTCATAAATTAAATCAGTTAAAGCATTAACAGAATCAGAATCAAGATTTGCAAATGGCTCGTCCAGTATTATAAAATCTAGCTTCCGAGAAAACACGCATGCTAATGATAACTTCATCTTTGTTCCAGTAGATAGCTTTGATATTTTAGTCGTAGCTGATTCAACAAAATACATTTTTTTTAGTATACTCATTATTCTGGAAAAGCTTGAATCCCTTTCTACGATAGTTTGTGATTTATATTTTAAATAGAAATCAATATACTCTGATATAGTAAAGTCTTGAATTAAATATGTTGCGTTTGTATGAAAGAAACCAACCCTGTTTTTAATTTTTTGATTTTCCCTTGATATTTTGACCCCGCCGTAAAAATAATCCCCAGAGCTTGGCTCAGTTATGTTATAAATAATATTTAGGAGTGTTGTTTTTCCGACTCCATTGCGACCTTTTATTAAATAGAGGTTCTCGCGAGCAAATGTGTGCGTTAAGTTGTTAAGTATCAATTTATTATTGTATCCTTTGCATATATTTATTAATTCTATCATTGTAAATCATTTCCAATTTTTAATAAAAAAATATCTTGACAAAATCAATAATATATTAAGTATTAAAAAGGGAATCCAAAATGATAGGCCTGCTATTGTTTGCATAAAAAAATCAAACTTGAAATTTAGTATTTGAAATAAAAAAACAAAGAGGAAGAATATCGTTGCAAAGGTTTGCCCGTTCAAGAAGCCTTTTAAAAAGGAATGTACATTTATAAAAAAAACAATGATACCAAAACCAAATAATAATAAAAACGCGAGGCAAGCGAATGAAATATCTTTATTAAAACTATTTTTTAATATGATAAGCGAATAATTTGAGACGATTGTCAGAAGTAATGCTGGTGATTTAAGTAACACTGTGAAATCTAATAGACTAGCATTCGATTTTGTTATAGGCAAGTCAATTAAGTTGTTTATACTCTTCAAATATCTGAAATTTCCATAAAACAACTCATACCCGTATATCAGGATAAATAAGAAGGAAAGCACAACTATATGAGCAAAATAATATTCCTTTGAATTGAACTCTTTTAAAAAGAAAAGAGTGAATAATAAGCTAAAATTAAAAAGTATTAGTGCCAGAAAAATTATTCTTTTTAGCATATCATAATATTTATGTAATGTATAATGATGCTGAAGGTTATAATAAAAAAATAACTTCAGCATCATCTGCCAGAAATGTTTATTTCCCAGCGCAACCCATTGCTGTTACAATCCATCCTGCATGTACCGAAGCGAAAGCAAACCAAAATCCACCTGTTGCGAATCCCAATGCAATAGTACTGGCAACAGCTAGCCCGATACCTGCATAACATGAGGGGGTTAGTCGTCCTCCCTCAATTTTTTCCATTTGTTCAAAAGGCAAAGATTTCATTTTTTGCAATTTTAAGTTTATCATCCCTGTCTAACACCATGGAAAGAATTTTCAGCGGTTTATTTACTTGCTTATACTGCAAGGTTTCCAGTTTTGTATTTTGTATCCGGCTGTATATTGCTAACCCCGGAGTAGTATCGTTACTATCAGCGTCCTTTTTTGTTTTTTGGGGAACAATTAAGGATAAATGCCCCTCAGTTCTTGCGCAAAGAATATTTTAACTAACAGCAAAAATTTAGTCTTACATACTTGCAATTACATACTAATGCAATTTATTGATTGAACATCTATTTGCTCTATCAATTGCAATGTAATTGAGCATATACAGTAAATATTAAGAACCCGCATTCAAGTTAATTGGGGGGGGAGACAACTTGAAAGTTTTATGACTGAGCTATTATAAGAATAAATAGTAATTGACAATTATTCTTACTAGCTTAATTGAGTACGAAGTTAAATAATCATATCAATAATTCCAATGTTTTTTCACTGAATTTATATCGGTGTTTTCAACCTTTTTATACCGTATTTTCACCAAATTGTAGTTTATGTCTAGTCCCAAAACTCGCTGTTGCCCACAATATTATTCTAATGAACCCTAAGTTCATAAAATATTTTTCAGTATAAAGCTATTGTACATCGGATATAAGATATAGTGAGATAATGGGGTGGATCAAAGGTCTCTTATATAAATGGTAACATCATGCGGGGCGGGTTCATCGCCGCCGAAAAAGGGGAATAGTTGGTAGCCCTCTCCTTTTACCGTGGGGGACGTGCGTCTCATGGCTGTTTCTTTCCCGTTCAGGACAAAAATATACTGCTTGCCCTGTACCCTGATGCTGCAATTGATCTCCTGGCCAATCGGCACCACGCCGAGATCTTTGAATTCCCTGACAGAGTCATTGTAATTGTAACCCCACAGGTGCAGGCCATCGTTTAACCAGTTCCAGCCGAAGCGGGCGCTGAAATAATGATGGAAAGTATTATTATCTGAAAAGCCATACAACTTATTGATGTCACCCTGGTTGGAAGCCAGCACCGTTTGGTAGATCGCGCTGCTGTCAAACTTCACAATAAATCTCATTTCACTTGTTTTGACGATCACGATCTTCGTGGAATCGTCATTTGCATAATGCCTGCCTTTCTTAATAAGGTATTTCACAAACGATGGCTGCGGTGTTGTTACGGCGGTATTCACCGGTGTCAGTGTATACGGTTTCTCACATCCTATTGCAAAACACAGGCATATCGGCAGAAGCAGTTGCACGGGCAGGGTGCCCTTATACGGTCTCATGTGGCGACATTGATGCGCTCTAAGTTACAACAATTTACACCCTCCTGCAATAGGGCAGGACTTCTTAACTTCGCCCCTTTATGGGACAAAAAAAACTCATCCGCTTTGAAGCGATCAGGCATTTCGAGAATGTGCTGGAATATCCGCAAAACATGCGGGATAAATGGAAGGATTTTTTCAGGAATGATTTCCCTCTCACTCTCGAACTCGCCTGCGGTAAAGGAGAATATGCCGTAGGATTGGGTAGGCGTTACCCCAGCAGGAATTTCATCGGCATTGATATCAAAGGTAACCGCATCTGGCGGGGTGCTAAAACAGCCCTGGATGAGGGATTGAGCAATGTGGCTTTCATACGCTCCCATATAGACAAAGTTACCGACTATTTCGCACCAGGTGAAGTAGCCGAAATATGGATCACTTTTCCCGATCCGCAATTGCGCGCCTCCAGGGCCAAGAAAAGATTAACGCATCCGAGGTTCCTGCGCTTGTACCAACAGGTATTGCAAACAGATGGACTGGTATATTTAAAAACGGACAGCCCCGATCTCTATGCTTTTACACTTATGGTGATCCATTTATTCGACCTGGAACTGCTGGAGCAATCAGCTGATGTTTACGGCCATGCAACGGTGAAGCCCGACCTGCAGATCAAAACGCACTACGAAGCGCTGGATATTGCACAAAGCAACCGGATACACTATCTCTGCTTCCGGTTGAATAAAGCATTACCGCTTGCAAAAGATGAAGAATTAAAACAATTGCTGCGCGATGAATCAACCATTGACTGAAGGCGTCGATTTCTATTATGAAAACGGCCTGATGGTACTTACCGAAAAATACCACCGCGATAAAGGCTATTGCTGCGGCAACGGTTGCAGGCATTGCCCCTATGACTATGAAGCCGTACCCGAACCAAAGAAAAGCGAATTACTTGCCAAAAGAGAAAACCCCGCACATTAACTTCCCACTACAAACCTCACCCCATGCCTCCCAGGAAAAACACTGAAAAGCTGCGCAACATATTACCGAGCGGCAACAAAGACGCTTCCTTCTTTGAGCAGGTATATGATGTTGCCAGGCAGATACCAAGGGGCCGTGTTACTTCTTATGGCGCTATTGCGGCTTATCTCGGCAGCCGGATGAGCGCCCGCATGGTTGGCTGGGCCATGAACGGATCTTTTACCGCAAAGCCCAAAGTACCCGCGCATCGCGTGGTAAACAGGAATGGGATGCTGAGCGGTAAAGCACATTTTGCTACACCAACACGCATGGAAGAATTACTGGCTAAGGAGAAGATCAAAGTAGAGAACGACGTGATCGTTGACTTTGAAAAAAAATTCTGGGACCCCGCCAGGGAGCTGTCTTTAGACTAGTTTCTTTAACGATAATAAGGGCTGATCATCCAGTAAACAACAGGCCCTGTAATAGCCACATACAACCACAAAGGCCAGGTAACCTTTGCCAGTTCTTTGTGCAGGTAGAACTCCCCGGTCAATGCCCTGTAGGTTGTAAACAGGATAAACGGCAGTATAATTGCTGCTAAAAAAATGTGCGTAGAAAGGATCAGGTAATACGCCAACCGTACTTTAATACCCAATGCTGTTTTTTCGGCATCACTCACAATACCGTCATGATTGATGTCGCCGAATTTGGCTTCGCCGGCAAGCAGGTGGTGACCAATATAAGATAACAGGAAAAGTACAGACAACACCAAAGCTGTCAGCATGATCCTTTTGTGCACAAGGTACCTGCGCCGCTTGACCGCAATTAAGCCAGCCACAAGTAATATGGCTACCATTGTATTAATTAAGGCATTGACAGTGGCCAGGATATGTATGTTAAAACCAGTATCTATATGTAGCTTCACCCTGCCAAGGATGACCACTGCACTAAAAACCACAAAAGAGAAAATACCAATCAGCCATTTGGCCTGCTTATCATTTTTAGTGATCGTTGCTTCCAGCATAGTATAGTTTATTAGTTCAGATTAATCAGTTTATCCGTTTATTGATCTGTTCATAAACGAATCAACTGAATCACCCGTTGATTTTCCGCCTGTTCCGCATATACAGCACAAAGAAAGTTACCATTAATACAACAATTAACCATAACCAACTCAGGTCTATGATCTCCCTGAATACCGTGCTTTTCTGTTTCACGTCCTTTTCCAGCATCAAAAGCCCGATATCCCTGGCCAGCTTACTTATTGAACCAGAATCAAGTCCGTTATAATAACCCCTTACAACCCGCTCTTTATCAATCAATACAAAGCGGCTGGTATGCACAAAATCAGGACTGACAGGTTCTTCGCTGAACTTGTCCACTTTCATTTCCTCAAACGCAAAACGGTAGATGGAATCTTTACTGCCCGTCAGCATCCACCAGTTATCATGGTTAACGCCGAAACGGTCGGCATAGTTTTTAAGCACAGGTACTGAATCCCTTTCTGGGTCAATGGAAAAAGAGAGGAACTGTACAATAGAAGTATCTATCTTATTCCTGACCTCCCCGCCTTTGATAAAGGATTGTTGCAGCTTTGCCATGTTTCGTGTTAACATGGGACAGATACTGCGGCAGCTTGTGAAAAAGAAATCAGCTACAATGATCTTGCCCGGTTTATCGTACAGGTCAACCGTATCCCCCAACTGGTTTTGCAGGCGGATATTCTTTGTTTTATGCCAGATGCTGTCTGTGATCATTTTACCCTGCTCAACGCGGCTTACAACGGTATCAAGCAGGTACCTGCGTGGCATATCAACAGCGCTCTCGCTGGCTAATTTCAATGCCAGGTAACAGAGAACCGGCAGTAAAACAGCAATCGATAAGCCAAGCAATGCTTTTCTATTCATGATCCCTCGTGTATAAAAAAACCACCGCCATATAGCCGGTGGTTCTGATTAATATATTGCAATGACCGGGCAATCGGTCAGTGTTTACCATGCTCCACCGCTTCAGTTTCTGTAGCAGGCTTCGCTTCTTTGCTTTCTGCTTTGTGTTCCCCTTCTTTCTTTTCTATCTTGATCGTACTCTGTTCTTTAAAATGAGGGTCATAGGTATTGCGCAGGTTCCTGAAAGAGTTTCCGTCATACAGGAACGCAGTGATGAACCAGGCAAACAAGGTAAGGGGCACTACAATAGTCATGATCATGTTCTTGATCTCGTGCTTCAGGTGCATAAAGTATGCGACAATATAAAATGCTTTTGCCAGCATCAGTATAATGATCGTTCCCTTGATAGCTAAGCGGATGCTGTGTTGTTCAAGTGGAAAACTCATCATCCAGAAACCAAGCGCCAGTTCAATAATGGTCAGGACCGTAAGAATACCGGTCACTTTCATGATTTCTTTGGTACCTCCGCCGCTGTGTTCTCCGTGTTCTGCTGTATGTTCCATGTCAGATAACTTAAATGTTTTTCAGAATAATGTTTATGATGCTTAGATCAGGTAAAAACAGGTGAATACGAATACCCATACCAGGTCTACAAAGTGCCAGTACAACCCTGCTTTTTCGATCATCAGGTAATGACCGCGCTTTTCAAATTTATCCAGCAGGGTCATGGTCAGCATCACAATATTGATAATCACACCTGAAAATACGTGAAACCCGTGGAAGCCGGTAATGGTAAAGAAGTAATTGGTAAAATTGGTGGATGAAGCCGTACCATCATGATTGAGGAATGGGTTGCGGCCCCACCAGGCGCCTTCGTTGTACAGGTGGTTCCATTCCCATGCCTGGCAGCTTAAGAATGCGATTCCGCCAATGATCGTCAGGATGAGGTTCCTCACCACTCCTTTCTTATCCATCTCATGCCCTGCTTTTACCGCGAGCACCATTGTAACAGAACTGATGATCAGGATAAATGTCATAATACTTACAAAGACCAATGGTGCATGCGTTCCACCTGAGAAAGGATAGCTTCTGAATACTTCATTCGGGTCAGGCCAGCCATTGGTTGAAAAACGGATGGTGCCGTAGGAGATCAGGAATGCACCAAATGTGAAGGCATCACTCATCAGAAAATACCACATCATCAGTTTACCGTACTCTACGTTGAATGGACTCTTTCCGCCACTCCACAATTTGGTTGCTGTTGCAGTCGTTGTACTTGACATGATTACACTAAAAATTTCGTTACAAAAATATTGGGTACTGTTTGAAAAAGGTGCACAAATGGCAACTTTTTTCAGGAACTACCCTATCCAGTTATAAAAAATAAACAGGTATATCCAAAGTGCATCTACAAAATGCCAGTAAATGCCTACAATTTCCACCGGTACACTGTTATAACTTTTGATATGTGTTCTGAATGCCCTTGCAAATATGACCAATAATGCCACCACACCACCCAGTACGTGCAGCATATGCAGGCCGGTGATCACGAACAGGAAGGAAGCCGACGAATTGCTTTTCAGTCCCACCAGTGCAATATTATGCCCTTCCAGGTCGCGAAATCCAAGGTACTGTAATACAATGAACAATACTCCCAGGGCAGCAGTCGTAGTGATCAGTGTACGGTAACGGCCCATCTCACGTGCTTTGAACGCCTTTATTGCCAAATGGATCGTAAGGCTGCTTGTCAGTATAACAACTGAAGAAAACCAGAATATCTTCGGCAGGTCAAACGCCAGCCAGTTGCCCTGGTTCTTTTTAACAATGTAAGCACTGGTCAACGCGGCAAACATCATCACAATACTGCCCATAGCCACCCATAAAGCGAACTTATGCGGGTGAATTCGCTGCGGGTTATTTGTCTGCACGGCTGTCATCATCACATTTGTTTTAATAGTTAGCTTACCTGTTATGCTTTATGACTTATCTGCCAGTAAGGAAAGCAACACGACCGGCAGGTAGATATAGCTGCTGAACATGACCCTTCTTGCGGCTTTTACGTCCATTTCTTTATATAAACGCAGGCTCTGTATCACCATGAACAGGTTGCACCCGATCACGATCCACATACTTACCTGCCCTGTTAATCCAAAATAATAAGGCAATATGCCTACTGGTATCATCAGCACAGAGTACATGACTGCCTGCAGTGCCGTGAATTTTGTAGGCCCCTTATCAGAGGGCAGCAGCTTGAATCCTGCCCTGCTGTAATCGGTATGCGCCACCCAGGCAATGGCCCAGAAATGCGGGAACTGCCAGAGGAACTGTATACCGAATAAAATCCATCCGCCTATACTGAAATCATCATTCCCCGCCACCCAGCCGATCAAACATGGCAATGCTCCGGGAAATCCGCCCACCAGTACCGCTATTGAATTGATCTTCTTTAATGGCGTATAGATATACGCATAAAGAAATAAACTGAACGCTGACAGCAGTGCTGCTGAAAGGTTAAAGAAGTACCACATCATTGCCACGCCCAATACTCCCGCAATCAATGCAAAAGTGAAGGCTTCCTGTACCGACATTCTCCCACTCGCTACGGGTCGTTTGGCCGTTCTTTTCATCACGGCATCTGTATCTTTCTCAACCGCCTGGTTAATGGCATTGGCACTTCCGGTGACCAGCATGCCTGCAATAAATAACAAGCCTATCATCCACCAGTTGTAAACCACTACTTTAGGCGCCAGCAGGTAACAGACCACACAGGAAAACACCACGGTGAAACTCAGCGTGAATTTGATCAGCTGAAAGTAGTCTTTCACTTTTGCTGCAAGTGAAAAAGAAGCGGATGTACGGGCAGTAGCCATTAATGTTGGCTTTCTTCCGCCCCTACCGGTGTGGTTTGCGGAATGAAATCAGTTCCATCCTTACCATAGTCATATGCCCAGCGGTGCACTTCAGGAATTTCGCCCGGCCAGTTACCATGTCCCGGACGGATAGGCGCTGTCCATTCCAAAGTATTGGAACCCCAAGGGTTTTGTGATGTAACTTTTCTTCCTTTGAAAATAGAGTAGAAGAAATTGAACAGGAACAATAACTGTACTGCAAATACGATCATTGCTACGATACTGATAAACCTGTTCAGTTCAATGAACTGTTTGAAGCTTTCCCAGTTGGAATAATCGTAGTAACGGCGTGGCATACCTGCCAGTCCCTCATAGTGCATGGGCCAGAAGATCATATAGGCGCCCGCGATCGTTACCCAGAAGTGAATATAACCCAGTGTATTGTTCAGGTAGCGGCCATACATTTTAGGGAACCAGTGGTACACACCGGCAAACATGCCAAACATAGCTGCCACACCCATTACAATGTGAAAGTGTGCAATGATAAAGTAAGTATCATGGAGGTGAATATCCAGCGCAGAGTTACCTAACCAGATACCGGTTAAGCCTCCTGAAATAAACATACTCACGAAGCCAATGGAATACAGCATACCCGGTGTGAAACGGATGTTACCTCTCCACAAAGTAGTTAACCAGTTAAATACTTTAATGGCCGAAGGAACTGCGATCAATAAGGTCAACAGTACAAAGACAGAACCTAAGAACGGATTCAATCCTGTTACAAACATGTGGTGCGCCCAAACTAAGAACGCCAGGATAGCGATCGCAAACAGGGAACCAACCATTGCCATATAACCGAAGATCGGTTTGCGGGCGTTTACCGACATGACTTCAGATACGATACCCATTGCAGGAAGTACCACAATATATACTTCAGGGTGACCTAAGAACCAGAATAAGTGCTGGTACAGGATGGCGCTACCGCCTTCATTGGGTAAGGCACCCACACCATTGATGAAGATATCAGACAGGTAGAAACTTGTTCCGAAATTACGATCGAAGATCAGCAGGATGAAACCTGAGAACAGTACAGGGAAGGACAACACACCCAATACAGCTGTAAAGAACAGCGCCCAGATAGTCAGCGGCAAACGGGTCATACTCATTCCCTTGGTACGCATATTCAGAATGGTAGCAATATAGTTCAGACCACCTAATAAGGAGGAGACCACGAACAATATAATAGATACGAGCCATAGGTCCATCCCCGTTTTAGAGCCTGGTGAAGCTGAACCCAAGGCGCTCAGGGGTGCATACGCTGTCCAGCCACCACTGAAGGGGCCTGTTTCTAAAAAGAAGGAAGACAACATCACAATACTGGCTGCAAAGAAGAACCAGTAGCTCAGCATATTCATGAAAGGAGATGCCATATCCCTGGCACCCACCTGTAAAGGAATGAGGAAGTTGGCAAAGGTACCACTCAGACCAGCGGTCAATACAAAGAATACCATGACAGTACCGTGCGTGGTAACTAAGGCATAATAGGCTTCATCTGTAATACGGCCGCCTTTTGCCCATTTACCCAGGATGTCTTCCAGCCAGGGGAAAGTAGCATCGGGGTATCCTATCTGCAAGCGGAACAGTACACTCATCAAACCACCGAGTACGGCCCAGATCATACCCGTGATCAGGAATTGCTTCGCGATCATTTTATGGTCCTGGCTAAAAACATATTTCGTGATAAATGTTTCGTGATGATGGTGCTCGTGGTGCTGTTCACCATGCACATCATGTACCAGTTCTGGATGTGCGTGCACAACTGCTTCGTTACTCATACAATATTCTTTAATTTCTATTCATTAATCTTGTCCCCGGGCTAAAGCCCGGGGCAAAGTTTTCTATTATAGTTTTGCTGCAACAACTTTTGTTGCAGGTTCTGCCGTTTTAGCTGCAGCAGTAGCAGCGGTGCTTTCGGCTGGTTTGGCATTGGCCGGATCTTTATCAGGGAAAGCGCTTAAATAAGCCGGTTTCTGTTTTGCCTTCCATAAATCAAACTCTTCCTGGTCCACCACTTCAACTATACCTTTCATTGAATAGTGTCCGTTACCGCACATCTGGTCACAGCTGATCTCGTAAACAAAGTTGGGATTGCCGGTAATCTCTTTCATTTCCTTGGTGGTATACTTAGGCGTAAACCACATGGTGGTAGGGATACCAGGCACTGCATCCATCTTCATCCTGAAATGAGACAGGCCTACATCATGTATCACATCCCTTGAGCCGATCACTAATTTCACCGGCTTGCCTTTTACGATGTACATGGTCTGCTCGGTAACAATATCATCCTGGCCTAATTTATCGTCCCAGATAAGTCCCAATGAATTGGTGGCAGGGTCAATATTCCTGAAATATTTTTTCCCAAAAGCGCCGTCTTTACCGGGGTAACGGAAGATCCATCCGAATTGTTTGCCCGTTACTTCCACAACCATTGCGTTCTGAGGCGGCTCTCCGGTGAACAGGAACCAGTTACGCAATCCGATCACCACTAAGATAGTCAGGGCAATGGCGGGAATGATGGTCCATATCAGCTCCAGTGTATTGCTGTGCGGGAAGAAGAATACTTTACGTTTATCACTTTCCTGGTATTTATAAGCAAACCAGAACAGCAGTACCTGGGTAATAATGAATACGACCCCGGTTACCAACAATGTAACCCATAGCATGGAATCTACCCGGGCCCCTTCTACGCTGGCAGAACCTTGGGGTAAAAGGGTTTTGCCATAATACAGTTTATTGCAGTACCAAACACCGATCAGGCCCAGTACCAGAAAGCCGAGCATTAAAAAACCATTGATCCTATTGTTCTGCTTGCGGCTCACTTCTTCGCCCTTCAGGACGGACACGTATTCACTGGCTTTGGCAATCTGGAAGATCACAACAAATACCAGTACGATTACAGCTATGGTTAAAAACATTGTCATAACGCTATCAATATTTTCTTAATTCTTACAATCTTTCTCCCGGACTAAAGTCCCGGGCAAAGTTTTATACAACATGAATAACACTTTCCTTGAGGAACGGGTGATATTTCGCAACCAATGGCTTGCTTGCTAGCGACCGTCCCACAAATAATATCATCATACCAACGAATAAACTCAGGATTCCGAAATCGAGCCAGCCTAATGTAACATGGTCTTTCGACAGGCTGCCCATGACCATCTGGTAAAAGTCGATCCAGTGTCCAAAGATGATCAATACCGCCATAAAAGTGACAAGTGTGTAATTTCTCTTGGTAGAACGCTTCATGAGAATCAACAAAGGGCATACAAAGTTGATGATCAGATTCAGGAAGAACAATCCTTTATAAGGACCCTGTACCCTGTGCTTGAAGTACACGGTTTCTTCAGGGATGTTGGCATACCAGATCAGCATATACTGGGCAAACCAGAGGTAGGTCCAGAAGATAGAGAATGCGAACATGAATTTACCCAGGTCGTGCAGATGCTCCTGGTTGGTCAGTTCTAAATAACCTTTGTTTTTCAGGTAGATCACCCACAGGGCGATCAATGAAAGACCCGATACAAAAGAGCTTGCAAATGTGTACCAGCTGTACATGGTAGAATACCAGTGTGCATCGATGCTCATCATCCACAGCCATGGAATAGTAGAACCAATGGTCAGTGCAAACCAAACAGTGAACAGGGAAGCGCGAATGGTGCTTCTCCAGATAAAACTGGCTCCTTTTTCACCTGTCAGCGGCGCTTCGTCTGCCTCGCGGCTCAACTGGCGCATTCTCCATCCCAGCAGGCTCCACAAGCCGATGGCAAGGGTTGTCCAGATGATGAAGAATTTAGGGTTCAGGAAACCTGATTTCCCTTTGAGCATGGGGTCAGCAGCCACTGCTTCTGAATCTAACCAATGGTAAATATGGTGTTTATCGCTGAGTACCACGTAGAGCAGTACGACGAATGTAATAGAACCGAAAATGGGTACCATGGCCGAAATGGCTTCTGACACACGGCGGAACGATTCCTGCCAGCCTCCCATTGCCATTGTGGTAACACAGATAAAGAACATACTGGCATTACAGATCATTGTCCAGAAGATCGTATTGTACATCAGTGTACCCCAGAAATGCACCTGCTCGTGCTCATCTTTGCTGAATCCTTTTGTTACGAGTCCCACGATCAATGCCAGCAAACCAATACCGATCAGGGCCATTGACCAGGTTTTCATTTTTGCGGGTATCTCAAATTGCGTTCTGATAGATGCCATCTTTAATCTTTTATATCAGTTTAGTACAGTCCCGGCGCTATGCCCCGGGCAGATCAATTTATTTTTTAGCTGTAGCTTCAGCTGCTGCAGGAGCGGCCGCTGCTTTCTTTTCCAGCTGCTTATTCTTAATAAACCTGATTACCATCCAACGTTGTTTGCGGCTCAGCTGTGAAGCATAGGAACCCATCATGTTCTTACCATAACTTACAGAATAGAACATCTGTCCTTCTGGCATTACGGAAACAACCGGATCACCCGTTAAGTTTTTAGGCGCTGCAGGGAAAGGACCGTTGCCTTCTTTCCAGAGCGGACCATTCCCATCTAAATTCTTACCATGACAGATACCGCAATTGATCTGGTATAAACGTTCTGCTTCTTTTGCATCGGCAGCTGACAGAGAATCTACCGGGTTCTTCACCTGCTTTGATGCAAAATAGTTAGTGGTATCACCAGGCAGGTCTTTTGCAATATGAAAAGGCATTTCTTCTTCACGGGCAATGGTACCGGCAACAGGCATCGCATTATAATTGATCCCTTTTTCAGCAAGGTTACTGTGGTCGGCATAGGTCTCATACGCACGGCTATAGGCCATATCGGGCATATAGATATGTCCCGGGGTACGTTTTACATCACTGCAGCTTACAAACACTGCGGCGGCAGACAAAACAGCTATGATAGATAATTTATTCATCATCGTTCTATTCTAATTAATTAAGCAACAACAGTGTGTTGTTTTTCAAAAGGCATTTCATCTTTATCGTAACGGCCTAACCACCAGCCATCTTCTGCCACCTGTACATCTGTTTCTACAGCGCCGCTATTGGATAAGAAGGCCCTCAAGTCATCTACATTCGTTTTGTCGGTACACTCTATCACCATCACAAACAGGTCATCTGTTGCACGTGCATGGAAGTGGTGTTTCTTTACAAAAGGCGCTATCTGGCACAGGTAACAAAAACTAAGTACCATACCTACCGCTGAAAACAGTACGGTCAGTTCAAAGGTGATGGGAATCCAGGCCGGCAATGCAAAGTGTGGTTTACCACCAAAGTTCAGCGGCCAGTCTTTCGCCAAAATCCAGGTCATGCCGCTCAATGCAGTAGTGGTTCCGGTAATACCATAAATGAAACCTGCTGTATGCAGACTGGTTTCCCTGATACCCAATGCATGGTCAAGACCATGTACTGCAAATGGTGTGTACACGTCGTGGATCTTATAACCTGCTGTACGAACTTTCTTCACTGCAGGAAACAGAACGGCCTCGTCATCAAAGCAACCAACTACGAATTTCTTTTTTGCCATACCCCGTACTCCCCCCAAGGGGAAATTTTGGTTAATAATATATAAATCCAACCCTCTGTTTGATCCCCGTTACGGGGTAAGGGGGTTTTAATGTGCATATTCATGCGCAAATTCTTCCACTTTCAACTCATCAATGCTGCCCATCTTGTCTTTATAGTTCTCTCCCGATGTTTTCAATACATACTTGATCTCTGCAATGGCGATCACAGGGAAATATTTGGCAAACAGGAAAAAGCAGGTAAAGAACAATCCGAATGTACCGGCATAGAAACCGATCTCCCATATTGTTGGGCTGTAGTAAACAGACCAGCTTGATGGCAGGTAATCGCGGTACAATGAGGTTACGATGATAACAAAACGCTCGAACCACATACCAATGTTCACAATGATACTCATGAAGAAGGTAACGAACAGGTTCCTTCTCATTTTACGGAACCAGAATATCTGCGGACTCAATACGTTACAGGCCATCATACCCCAGTAGCTCCAGCCATAGGGACTGAACAGGTATGCACGGCTGTACCAGAAAGTATAGCCTTCGTATTTGTTCTGGCTGTACCAGCCCATGAATAATTCTGTCAGGTATGCAACACCTACGATAGAACCAGTCAGTACAATTACTTTGTTCATCGCTTCAATGTGACCTATGGTAACGTAATCTTCCATTTCAAACACCTTACGGATGATCACCATCAGTGTCTGCACCATGGCGAAGCCGGAGAAGATCGCACCTGCAACGAAGTAGGGCGGGAAGATGGTGGTATGCCAGCCTGGTATAACAGAAGTGGCAAAGTCGAATGATACGATGGTGTGTACAGAAAGTACCAGCGGGGTACTCAGACCGGCGAGTACCAGTGATAAACTTTCATGACGCTGCCAGTGTTTGGTAGAACCGCTCCAGCCGAAAGAAGCAATACCATACAGGCGTTTGCGCAGTTTGGTAAAAGCGCGGTCGCGGACGGTAGCGAAGTCGGGTATCAGACCGGAGTACCAGAATAATAAGGATACAGTAAAATAAGTAGAGATCGCAAATACGTCCCACAACAGCGGTGAGTTAAAGTTCACCCATAAAGGACCGCGGGTATTGGGATACGGCAGTACGAAGAATGCCATCCAAACGCGACCCATGTGGAAGATAGGGAACTGGCCCGCACACATTACCGCAAAGATGGTCATGGCTTCAGCCGCACGGTTCACCCCTGTTCTCCAGCCCTGGCGGAACAATAAGAGGATCGCTGAAATCAGTGTACCGGCGTGACCGATACCTACCCACCATACGAAGTTGGTGATGTCCCAACCCCAACCCACTGTTTTGTTCAGGTTCCACTGGCCAATACCATAGGTCACATCCCTGTACACACTATACACACCAAACATCAGTAAGGCAACGGCCGTAAAGAAACCAATATACCATAATCTCGGTGGTTTGGCTTCAATAGGGCGAACGATGTCTTCTGTTACCTGGTGATAGTTTTTATCTCCATTCACCAATGGTTCCCTAAGCTGTGATTCGTACTTTAAATGCATCTGGTTCTATTTTAAGTCCCCGGCGCTTTAAAGCCGGGGTAAAACATTTTATTTTTTTATTCTTCTTATGCGTGTTCTTTCTTTGCTTCATGCGCTTCTTCTGTGTTACGCACTTTGGCTAAGTAAGTCACATTCGGCAACACGTGCAACTGCTCCAGTACATAGAACTGACGGTTCGGGTTGTCTACACGAACCTTAGTGATCGCACTATGTTTATCATTAGCATTACCAAAGTTGATGGCGTTTGTTGGGCAGGCCTGCTGGCAGGCTACCTTAATATCGGTATCAATCATTGGTCTGCTTTCTCTTTTCGCTTTCAGTTTGGCTTCCTGCAAACGCTGTACGCAGAAAGAACATTTTTCAATTACACCACGTGAACGTACGGTAACATCGGGGTTCAGTACCATCCTGGTGAGATCATCGCTCATGTTCAGTACCACATCGTTTACAATGCCTTCCTGGTTGTTAGGGAAGCTGTCTGCACCGGTATAATCGGCCCAGTTAAAGCGACGTACTTT
>JBHAFM010000180.1:0-8860 GCA_041856175.1 Sediminibacterium sp. | reverse complement strand
CTTAACAGCCTCTTCCGGGCCACTGTATTCTGTACCCCACATCGGGTGCGAGGCAACAAAACGGCCCCTTTTTGGGTGTATTGCGACAGTTTCGCAAATCAGCTTCTTTGTTGAACCTACATCCATTACCACCTGTTTATTAACCAGGTCAAGAATAACCGGCAGTAATGTTTCGGCAGCATTGATAGGCGTTGACAGGATCACCAGGTTTGATTGAGGTACAGCTTCATGTAATGGTTGCACTTCGTCAACAAGTCCTAATGCCATCGCCTTCTGCCGGTGTAATTCATTGGCATCCACCCCAATGATCCTTGAAGCAAACCCTTTCTCTTTCAATGTCAGCGCCATTGAACCACCTATTAATCCTATACCTATGATTGTTACAGTCATTTCAATTCACAATTAGTAATTCGCTTAATTGCATCAGTAAATTTCTCTATGCTGCCACATAAACTCACCCTGATATACCCATCTCCGGCGCTGCCGAAAATACCACCCGGAGTGATGAATACATTAGCGTTATATAATACCCCGTCGCTGAGTTCATAGCCGTTTTTGTATTCTGCCGGAATCTTTGCCCATACGAACATACCAACTTGGTTGGTTGAAAACCCGCACTTCAATAATCGGAGCAATTCAAACACTTTCTCCCTTCGTTCGCGATAGATGCCATTTATTTCATCATACCACTCCTTTCCTAAACCCAATGCCTTTGCTGCAGCAAGTTGCACAGGCAGAAACATCCCGCTATCCATATTACTTTTAAAACGGAGTATTTCATCAATCCGGTCTTTTGCGCCACATAACATCCCCACACGCCAGCCGGCCATATTAGAGCTCTTACTCAGTGAATTCAGTTCTACGGCCACTTCTTTCGCACCAGGAATGCGCAGCAGGCTTGCCGGTGTTTCATTGAGAATAAAACTATAGGGATTATCATGGCAAATGAGTATGTTATGCTTCTTACCAAAAGCAATGATCTTTTCAAACAAAGCATTAACAGGTACCTGCCCGGTAGGCATGTGCGGGTAGTTCACCCACATCACTTTTACCTTGCTGAGATCAGTCTCTTCAAGGGCGGCAAAGTCTGGTCCCCAGTTATTTGCCTCCGTCAATGTATACGGAACCGCCACACCTCCTGCCAGCTTTACAGCGCTGCTGTAAGTTGGATAACCCGGATTAGGTATCAATGCCTGGTCTCCTTCATTGAGGTAAGTCATGCAGATATGCATTATACCTTCTTTACTTCCTATAAGGGGGAGTATCTCCGAATCACTGTCCAATGACACATCATACCAGCGATCATACCAATCAGCTATTGCTTTACGTAGCAGAGGGGATCCCTTGTAATTCTGATAAGCATGAACATTGGGTTTGGCAGCTTCATCCTGCAATACTTTAATCACTTCCGGGTGAGGGGGCAGATCAGGGCTGCCAATACCCAGGTTAATAATATCCTTACCCTGTTTATTCAGTTCATCTATTTCGCGCAGTTTCTGAGAGAAATAATATTCACCAATACCTTCTAATCTTTTTGCAGTTTGCATAAACTATCCTTTTACAACTTTTCCTTGTTTGTAAATACCAAATATCTTGATTGTATTGGTTAATGATTGTATCGATTCCAATACTTTATCGAGCTGGGTTCTGCCATTGAACTCCATATCAACATAAAACCCATATTTAAAATCGCTGCCAGGTATCGGCATACTTTGCAGTTTACTGAGATTAATACCCGCATCGGCAATTTTTGTAAGTACCCGCGCCAATGAACCCTTGGAATGATCTGTCTGAAAGTATACTGAGGCTTTATCGGCGCCTTCCACTACCTCAGTCTCATGTTCTCTTTGCAATACCAGAAAACGGGTAACATTATTTTTCAGCGTGTGAATATTTGCCGAAATTACTTCAAGGCCAAATAATTCAGCCGCTAATTTACTGGCAATAGCAGCAGCATGCCTGCTTCTGTGTTGGTGAATATGCTTAGCGCTTAATGCGGTATCCTCTGTTTCAACAAGTTTCCAGTTGTGTTGTTCCAAATAATCGAGGCATTGCAAAATGGCCATAGGGTGGCTGTGCACTTCTTTAATATCTTCCAATTGGACGCCCTGGTTCACCAGTAAGTTCTGGCTAATAGATAAATATACTTCACCAGTAACTTTCAATTTACTTTTTTGCAGCAGGTTATAATTAGGAAGGATACTGCCGGCAATAGAATTTTCAATAGCCATAATCCCACCGTCGGACTGTTTTTTATCTTCCGCGATTTTCACCAGTTCTCTAAAGGTAGCACATGGCAGTACCTCCACTGTTTTGCCAAAAATATGTTGCGCTGCCGCCTGGTGAAAACTTCCTTCGTAACCTTGTATTGCGATCCTTTTATTGCTCATGCGATGATTCGTAATTACTTTTTATTTGTTGTTGAAATTGCATAAAGGGTAAAAAAAATCCCGGCTTTTTTTGAGCCGGGAGTGTATCTTGATTCGTTTTATCAGTTAAGCTTTCGCAAATACCACCCGGCTCCTTTTAGTAAAGAAGTAGTAAAAGAAAAAAAAGAAAGTATTTGCTGTTGTTGACTTCATTGTACCTCAAAAATAATTATTGATTGGATACCAACAATCATTTCATTAAAAAAAATTTAACTAACTAACCTTAGTTTTTTATTTGCCCCGGATTTAAATCCGGGGCAAATAAAAAAAGCCCCTCCGTGGAAACGGAGCGGCCTCTAACGATTGCTTGCCATATGAAAAAAACTTCTGTAAGCTACTCTACACCGGCAAGCTGGGTTCCCTCAGGGTCATTCAGCACAGTAGCCTCATTTAATTACTTCTTAACAGTTGAATCTGCTTTAGCAGTGCTATCAGCTGCAGTCTTTTTTGCTGCGGTATCAACCTTTACAGCAGTGGTATCAGCTTTTACAGCAGATGAATCTTTTGCAGCTTCTTTGTTTTCACCAGAAGAACAGGCAGCGAATGCGCCGATTGCTAAAACGAATAACAGTTTTTTCATTTTTGTATTTTTTGTGTGAGTGAATTTTCATTTAATACCCGCTTATGATAAAAGGTAACCTCCGGCAAGCAATTTTTTCCGGAAAAATTTTTTAGGGGTAATTTGGGTTACTTTTACCCCCCTCACAGTATTAAACCGGAACATAGTGAAAGCGGATACAAACGAACAAGCATTACTGAAAGGATTAGCCAATAATGATTCAAAGGCTATAGATACCCTTTACAAGGATAATTTCAGTATGGTTCAGGCTTTCATTCTGAATAATAATGGTTCTTATGACGATGCAAGGGACATTTTTCAGGAAGCGATGATTGCGCTATACGAAAAAGCACAAAACGAATCATTTGTCTTAACCTGTCAAATTAAAACTTATGTTTATTCCATCTGTAGACGCCTATGGCTCAAACGATTACAACAATTGGGTCGTTTTACACGCCAGGTTGATAACCTGGATGAGACTGTTTCGGTTGAAGAGGATCTCGAGATCCATGAGAAGCGAAACGCTGAGTTTGCAATAATGGACCGGGCGCTGAACAGCCTTGGAGAGCCCTGCAAGGGTTTGCTCGAAGGGTATTATCTCAAAAAACTGGGAATGCAGGAGTTGGCAGCAGCATTTGGATATACCAATGCCGACAATGCAAAAAACCAGAAATACAAGTGTTTGATGCGATTAAAGAAATTGTTCTTTGCGCAATATAATATTGGAGAGTAAGTATCATGGACGACATTTTATTATTAGAAGCTATTGAAAGGTATCTCAGCGGTAACATGAATACCGCTGAACGCGCTTATTTTGAGGAGCTTCGTAAAAATACCCCGGAGATCGACCAGATGGTGGTTGAGCATGGCATGTTCCTTCACCAGATGGATATATACGCCGCCAACCGTAACCTGAAACACAGCCTGCATGAATCACATGCCAGGTTATTATCCCGTGGGGATATTAATGAAGGTGGGGAAATCTCTGCAAAAGGTCGTGTTATACAACTCTGGAACAAATACAAAAAGGTTACTGCCATTGCTGCTTCAGTGGGTGGTGTAATTGCCCTGGTGATCAGCGGACTGACCGTTTATTTTGCACCGGCTGTCAATAGCAACCAATTGCAGCAACTGAGCAAGGACATTGAAGTGATCAAGCGCAACCAGCAATACCAGGGGTCATTGATCAATGAAGTAAAAAGCAAGATACCGGAGAACGCAAGGCTGATCAGCGGCGGATCAGGTTTTTTGATCGATACCAAAGGATATATCATTACCAATGCGCACGTACTGAAAGGGTCAGGCGCCATTGTTGTTAACAATAAAGGGCAGGAGTTCAGTGCTTCTATAGCACATATTGACCTTGACAAAGACCTGGCCATTCTCAAGATCAACGACAAAGATTATGAACCCCTCAGCAGCCTTCCTTACAGCATCCGTAAAAGCAATACTGACCTGGGAGAAGAGATATTTACTTTGGGTTATCCACGTAACGATATTGTATATGGAATGGGCTATCTCAGCGCCAAAACCGGGTACAATGGAGATACCCTCACCTACCAGGTACAGATCAGTGCCAATCCGGGTAATTCCGGTGGCCCTGTATTCAACACCAACGGTGAAGTGATTGGTGTATTAAGTACCCGCCAGGCCCAGGCCGAGGGTGTTGCCTTTGCAGTAAAATCGAAGAATATCTATAGCATGGTGGAGGAACTGAAGAAGAATGATACTTCTATAGAAAAGATAAAATTACCTTCCCGCAGCAGCCTGAAAGGCGTGCAGCGTAAACAGCAGATTGCCCAAGTGGAAGAATGTGTTTTCTACGTAAAGGCATTTGCTAAGTAAGCAACAAATTGCATGCAATTAATTAAACACTGAAAGAAAGTAATGATAGAAAAGGAGAAGCAACCGCTTCTCCTTTTCTATTGCTGTGATATTATTAAATAGCTTACACCCAAAGGTTTGCAGGATACTCACCAGCTTTGACTAAAGCATCAATGCTGGCTTGTACACCAGGGGCATCTTCCTTATAGGTTACACCAAACCATTTGGCAGAAGTAGGAATTACTTTCACAACACCTTTACCGGATTGAACAAACCTTCCTGCCGCATAAGGGATGAAGAATTCCGATTTTGGGTTTTTAATATTATTGTCCAGGAACTCCCCAAACAGGCTTTCACATACATCAATAAACCCAGGTGCAAAACAAAGGTAATTCATGCTTACCGTTGCATTTTCAGAAAGAGGATGGGTGCCCAATTCATCTTCGTACACAATAGAACCATTGGCCTGTCTGAATATTTTTGTACGCTCGTTAATATCTGTCAGGTTTTGATCCGCATCCACTGCACAAACGCCCCGGCTCACCGTACCGTTATCACTCAGGGTTTTATTCAATTCATATCCAATGATGGAATAGGTCTGCTCGTTGCATTTGGTGGTAAGGAAATCGTATGCTTTTACAAAAGCATCACGTCCATAATAATCATCTGCATTAATCACGGCAAAAGGCTCATTCACTTTCCCCTTGCAGCATAAAACGGCATGCGCCGTTCCCCAGGGTTTTGTCCTTTCCGCCGGAATAACCCGCCCGCCCGTAAACGCCTGCAGGTCCTGGTAAACATAATCAGTAACAATCCTGCCCTTCAGTTTGGGTTCAAAGATGGCTTTGAACTGGTCTGCAAAATCTTCACGAATGATAAAAACAATTTTCCCAAATCCTGCACGGATCGCATCATAAATTGAATAATCCATGATAGTTTCGCCCGCAGGACCGAATGATTCTATTTGCTTCATACTTCCATAGCGGCTGGCCATACCTGCCGCCAATATAACAAGGGTTGGTTTCATAATGTCTTGTCTGTTTTGGATGGCGAAGCTAAATCATTCAGGATTAGTAACAAACACTCTTCATGCTATATAACACACAAAATATTAATATCCAAAAGCTTAGTGATGCATACACCAAATATGCGGACGTATCAATCCTGCGGCTCGACCGCATCCACCCAATTGTAAGCGGCAACAAATGGTTTAAATTAAAATATTATATAACAGGAGCCATCCGGCAGTCCAAACATACCATCGCTACATTTGGGGGCGCCTACTCCAATCATATTGTAGCCACTGCCTGTGCCGGGCAGGAAAACGGTCTGCAAACGATCGGTTTTATACGTGGCGAAGCTGGCGGACAACCATCACATACCCTGCAACAGGCCAGGTCATATGGCATGAAAATTGTTTTTGCTGACAGGCAGCAATACCGCGAAAAGGAAAGCATTATCCAGGCATACCACCAGCCTGGCTGGCTCTGGATACCCGAAGGCGGCTATGGGCAGGAAGGGGTCAAAGGCGCTGCGGAAATTTTGAAAATAACTGATACAAGCATGTATACGCATATTGCCTGTGCCGTGGGTACCGGTACCATGATGGCAGGATTGATCAGACAGGCGATGGATCATCAGGAGGTAATAGGTCTCAGTGTGTTAAAGGGAAACCAGGATGTGGCAATGCAGCTCAAAGCGCTATTATCAGTTGAGGAGCAACAAAAAAAGTATACCATTAACCATGACTATCATTTTGGCGGCTATGCTAAACACCCGGAAGCTTTACTTTCTTTCATGCGCCATACCTGGCAGGAGGAAAAACTTGCTACAGATATTGTTTACACCTCCAAATTATTGTATGGTATTAAAGATATGCTGCTGCAACAGCAAATTTCACCAGGCAGCAGGCTTCTCCTGATCCATAGCGGCGGCCTGCAGGGCAATGGTTCGCTGCCGGTCAATACATTACCTTTTTAATAACGCTACAGCTTTTATATTTGCATGTAATGAAACAATTCCTTCTATTTTCCCTGATATGTTTAACTATTGCTTTCACAACAGCAAACGCACAGACAACATTACCGGGTTTCACGGTAAAAGAGTTGACAAAAGGGAAAATACAGATCAGTTGGTTAAATCCCTATCCCAGTTGCGTGCAATTAGCCGTACAAAGGTCATTCGACAGCGCTGCAAATTTCAGGACCATTTTTTCCAGTCAATCGCCCGAACTGCCGTCCAACGGATTTGTTGATAACCAGGCTCCTCCCGGATTAAAAATGTATTACCGGATCTTTTTTGTATTGAAGGGGGGCACTTATTTTTTCTCCAAAGCCCAACGGATTGGCGAGGATGAAGTCGACAACAGGGTTATTACAGCGTCATCGGTTGTACCCAAAAGCGTTGTTCGTGTTTTCAAAAAAGGAGTGCTTACTTTTACCTACAATTATCCCGATTATCTCAGGTTCAGAGATTCAATTATCACAAAAACAAGGGATTCCCTGTATACCATCGAGGCCGATTCCATCGACTGGCGTCCTTCGGCTTTTACTCCTTTCTGGAAGCCCTCTTCCTATGTATTTACCAATGAAAAAGGTTATGTGTCGATCCATTTGCCTGACGTAAAACAGCACCACTACCGCATCCTGTTTTTTGAAGAAAGCGGCCCTGAAATTTTTCAGATTAAAACAATCAGGGACCCCGATCTCATACTGGACAAAGCCAGCTTTATTCACGCAGGCTGGTTTAATTTCGAGTTGTATGAAGATGAGAAGCTGAAAGAAAAAAATAAATTCTTTTTACAGAAAGACTGACAAAAACGCTATCCGATCGCTACCTCAACTTACAATCAAACACTTTTTCAAAATTTCTCTTCACGGCCAATTTCACTTCCTCCATCGATACTTCCCTGCCCAATTCCTTTTGGAGAGAAGTCACTTTTTTGTTTTGTATACCGCAGGGAACAATATAATCGAAATAACTAAGATCTGTATTAACATTCAAAGCAAATCCATGCATGGTAACCCACCGGCTGCATTTGATGCCCATGGCACAGATCTTCCGCTCCCTGCCTTTATCATGCGGATCAAGCCATACCCCTGTTTCACCCGTGCTGCGCTCCCCTTTTAAGCCATATTCAGCCATAGCCAGTATGATCACTTCTTCCAGGCTGCGCAGGTACCAGCCAATATCCGTTTTAAATTTTTCCAGGTCTAATATCGGATAGCCTACCAACTGGGCCGGGCCATGAAAAGTAATGTCCCCTCCCCTGTTAATGTGAAAGTAGTCAACTCCCTTCGCCGTTCGTTCTTCGTCAGATATCAGCACATGGTCTCCTTTTCCGCTCTTACCAAGTGTATAGACGGGCGCATGTTCGACAAATAAAAGATAATGGGCAGTGGGCCATTCCTTAACAGGAACCGGCACTTCCATTTGATTCCTGAAAACAGCTTTTATATCCGTATTCTTTTTCAGCAAAGTTTCCTGGTAATCCCATATTTCTTTATAAGGCTGGTAACCCAAATCCTGAAATAGTACGTCCTGATGCATGATGCAAAGGTAGGGAGAATGTTTGTGGTCTGCTGTTTGCTGCCAGGACCGGCATCAATGGAGGGTTCCACAAACTGTAAACTTTAGCTACTTTTGCGCCATGTCTGAAGAATTAGAACATTTACCGGAAGAGGCCGCCGAAGAACTATATGAGCGAAAGACCTTTACAGTAGATAAGGGGCAGGAGCCTTTCAGGATCGATAAGTGGATACAGATGCACATGGAAGGCGCTACCCGCAATAAAGTGCAGCGGGGTATCGAATCAGGTTTCTTAACGGTGAACGGAAAAGTTGTCAAGAGCAATTACAAGATCAAACCGGGAGATGAGATTATTTTGATGAGCTTACTGAACCCGGAGCATACAGAATTGAAACCGGAAAATATTCCTTTGAATATTGTGTATGAAGACGATGCCGTCATGGTTATCAATAAACCGCCTAATATGGTGGTACATCCGGGAGTGGGTAATTTTACGGGTACTTTATTGAATGGGGTTGCT
>JBHAFM010000179.1:0-16555 GCA_041856175.1 Sediminibacterium sp. | reverse complement strand
CCCGATAATCTAAAGTCTGCTGTTACAAAAGCCAGCAAATATGAGGCGCAGCTCAATGACAGCTTTGCAGCCTTTGCAGAGCACTATCAGACTTTTGGCTTCCCTACACGCACCTACAAGCCCAAAGACAAGGCACTGGTGGAAGGGGCTGTTAAGATCATCTATACCACCATCTTCTCTAAGATTGATCAAAACGTGTATCACAAACTCGATCAGGTCAACAAAGATATCCTGATTCATTTAGAAGCGCATAATAATAGCAGGCTTACCGGCGAAAATTATAGCAGGATGCAGCAGTTTATAGAACTGGAGAAGCAAACATTACAGCCCCTTAATCCCTATCTCTTTGAACCCATGACGGTTCAATTATCTACCGTAAACAAATATGGGCATGTGTTGCTGAGTGTGGACAAGCGCTATTACAGTGTACCCTATAAACTGATCGGAAAGCGGTTGAAGATAAAGTATACCACCACCAGGCTTGAGGTGTACGATGAGAACGAAGTGGTGGCGGTTCATGACCGCTTTTTAGGAAAGGGATTGAAGTACATCACCATACAGGATCACCTGGCCACTCAACACAAGTATTTAGCGGAGTGGAACCCACAGAAATTTATGGCCACGGCCAGTTCCATTGGCGAAGCGGTGGCGCAGTATATCGCTAAGATACTGGCCAGGGAACTGTACCCGGAACAGAGTTATAAATCCTGTTCCGGGGTATTAAGTTTTGCCAAACGGGTAGGTCATACCAGGCTCATTAATGCTTGTAAAAGAGCGGACAGTTTTGGTATCTATAACTATGGTATCATCGATCAGATCCTTCGGTCAAAAGCGGACGCCATCCCTTTTGAAGATGAGATACCCAACCCGGAAATGCCTTCCCACGAAAACATACGCGGACAGGATTACTACGAATAAATCATTGATCCTTTAAACAACAAACAAAAACCATGAACAAGGAAACAGTAAAGAAAATGGGCGACATGCGCCTGTACGGCATGCAGACCGCTTTTAAAACCTTTGTTGAACTGCCGCCACCGGTAAGCTTCACCAATGATGAAATGGCCCAGTATTTAGTTCAGAGCGAATGGGATGACCGCAAACACCGCTCATTGCAACGAAACATTAAAACAGCTAAGTTCCGCTACCTGGCAGATGCCGAAGGAATGGATTATGACCACAAAAGGGAATTGGATAAAAACCAGATCAACCGGCTGTTTACCTGTGAGTTTATTAAAAAAGGCCAGGATGTTTTTATCACCGGAAGCACCGGAACAGGCAAGAGTTATTTGGCTTCTGCCATTGGGCACCAGGCTTGCCTGATGGGCTTTAAGGTCTATTATGCCAATACTGCTAAACTGATGTCCATCTTAAAATTGGCAAAAGCAGATGGTTCACAGTTAAGAGAGTTAGCCAAGATAGAAAAGCAGGACCTGCTGATACTGGATGATTTTGGTATACAGGCCTTCGATGCGGCCGGCAGGGCCCTGTTGATGGATATCGTTGAAGATCGCCATGGTAAGCGCTCTACCATCATTGCTTCCCAGGTTCCCGTAAAAAACTGGTACGATGTGATCGGGGAACAAACCTTGGCTGATGCCATACTCGATCATTTGGTACATCAATCTGTCCGTATCGAGCTAAAAGGTGAATCGCTAAGGAAAAACAGGAAAGAAACCGATGCCGAACAACCCGATAAAAATATTAAATCAAAATAGGCAGATAAAATCCTACGTTTGAAAGGAAAAAGCAGTTAGTTCTTTACCATTTTTTTAGGCCCCAACCATCAATTTTTGAAACGGTGTTCTCAGGGGGTCACATTGCTCTGGCGGAAGGGGATCACTTTGTCTGGTATTTACACGAAAGCAACTCAGCATTGGTATTGAGTGAAGCTGCCTTTGCAGCTTTCACCAATTCAGTGAACCTCCTTGTGTTGGTGGTGTCTAATTTCCACGGCTTCAATACACCGTGCATGATGCTGTCTAATACTTTTACTTCCATCGCTATAAGTCTAATTTAATTTTATTGGCTGCCTCCTGTTTTTTATGGTCAATAACCTTAGCGTAAATTTCGGTTGTTTTTAAATGCCTGTGACCTAAGAGTTTTGAAACCGTGTAAATATCTGTTCCCAATGTAATTTGTAAAGTGGCGTAGGTATGCCTTGCACAGTGAAAAGTGATGTGCTTGGTGATACCTGCTTTCATTACCCATTCACGGAGTTTTAAGTTATGCCAGGCACTGTAATACAATCCTTCAAATACTTTATCATCCTGCTTTCTTCTTTCGCCTAAAAGCGAAAAGGCTTGCTCTGAAATGGGCAATGTTTCGGCTCCCTTTGTTTTCTTCTGCCTGAAACGGATGTAATACCCGGACTGCTCGGAGTGCTGCACTTCTGACCAAACCAACTTTTCTATATCCGACCAACGCAAACCACTCAATGCAGAAAAGATGAAAGCATTTTTAAGCACCGGCATTTCACACTCCACTTTTGCTGCTGCCTGTAATTCTTCCAAAGTGAGAAACTCTCTATCAGGATCATCTGACCTGATGCCCTCCACCTGGTTTGCCGGATTTGTTTGTATGATACCTTCTTTTACGGCTTCCTTCAAAGCTGCGGTTACTTTGCTGAAATAGGAGGACTGTGAATTTTGTGAAAGGTGTTTATTGGTTTTACTCTTGGCTTCGGATATGAGATAGGTTTTGAAATCTTCCAGCCAGTTTTTATCAACGTCTTTAAATGATGCACCATTCTTGGCGAACTTCTTCAAGTGTTTCAGCACACTATCCCAATTGCCCCAATTTCCCTCGCTGCCTTTTCTTTTCTCGGTAAGCCTTTCAAAGTAGGCAATGAAACTGCCTTTGGCTTTATCGGTATCCCGAAAGCCATATTCTTCATTCTTTATCTGGAGCAATCTTTTTGACCGGATGGCTTCTGCCAGGATCATTGTTTTACGGTTCTCTTCTTTCTGCTCTTTAGTGAGCTTGCCTTTCTCCGGCTCGGGGATGATGTATAATTGCAAATACTCATAGTCTCTTTTACCATCACCATAGTAATCAAGATACAGGCTGATTTTATCGCCCTTTTTGCGTTGTCTTAATGTTACTGTCATGCTTCAGTTAATTTGAATAGTTCGTTGATAGCTGTTCGGGGGATACGGGTACTTCTGCCCAGCTTACCTGCTTTGAGTTCGCCTTTGTCAATGAGCCTGTAAATGGTCCATCGGCTGGCGTTGATTAACTGGCAGGCTTCATCTACGGTTAGAAATTCCTTTTGAGATATGGCAGGGTTGTACATGGCTTTCTCGGTTTCTTCCTTGATGGCCACTTCGATTTTCTCATCCCGCTTCCGTTGTTTGTATGCTCTCTTGGCGCAGGTATCTGAGCAAAACTGTGTAACAGTAGTCTTGGCGGTAAACCGATTACCGCAGTGCTGACAAGTTTTTTGTAGACGAATGTTGCTGCTCATTTTGTTGCCTGTTGTTGCTACATATAGCAGCTTGTAGCTGTATGTAGCATGTTCTCTCCCGAGTGTTGCCTGATTTGTGGGCAACAAATCAGGGCAACAATCAGCCAACAAATATAGGTAAAAAAGTGAAGTTGGGCAACAAATAAAAGAAAGATAAATCAGCTAAAAGCTAACAATAACAGGCATTTATGAAACAAAGGAAAGATAGTTACTTCCCTATACAAAACTTCGAAAATATAAAATCCAATTGATCCTCATTGGTGATCTGTCCGGTGATGGAGCCGAGGTAGTGCAGGCATTGGCGTATATCGAGCGCCAATAAATCGCCGGGTACTTTTTCGTCAAGCCCTCTCTGCACATCGCTCAGTGCAGCTGCCAATTTCTGCAGGGCTTCATAATGTCGTGCATTGGTAACAATGGTAGCTTCGGTATTGATATCGCCGCTGATGGTTTTGGCCACCAGTGATCTTTTAAGGGCATCTACTCCTGTGTTATCCCTGGCCGATATCGGCAGTATGGTTGCTGACGTGGTAAACTGACCATCCGATGCAATGCTTTTTTTGTCCGCCTTATTACCAACCAGCAGGTAGGGGATTGATTCGTTTTTGAATTGCGCTTCTATCAGTTGCAGGTCTTCATTGGTGGTTTCGTTCACATCGAACAGGTAAAGCACAATGTCGGCCGCCCGCATTTTTTCCAGGCTCCTTTCCACACCAATGCTTTCAATAATATCGTGCGTATGCTCGCGTATGCCTGCGGTATCGATCAGCCGGAACAATATGCCGTCTATATTCAACACTTCTTCTACCGTATCGCGCGTGGTGCCGGCAATATCGCTGACGATGGCCCGGTTTTCATTCAATAAAGTATTGAGTAAGGTTGACTTGCCCGCATTGGGCTTACCTATGATGGCTACCTGCACGCCATTCCTGATCACATTGCCCAGCCGGAAGGAATGCAGCAGTTTTTGAATGGCGGTTGATAAAGTGTGGATGAGCTCATTCAGTTGCGTCCTGTCGGCAAATTCCACATCTTCCTGCGAAAAATCGAGCTCCAACTCTATCATGGCAGAAAAACGGATCAGTTGCTCGCGCAGGTTGTCGAGGTCTGTTGAAAACCCGCCACGCATGTTGTGTAAAGCTGTTTTCCGGCTGGCTTCTGTATTGCTGGCAATAAGATCTGCCACTGCTTCGGCCTGTGTAAGATCGAGCTTGCCGTTTAAAAATGCACGCTGTGTAAACTCTCCCGGCTTCGCCATGCGTACTCCCCTGTCTGTTATCGCCTGTATGATCTGCTCCTGTATAAAAGGTGAGCCATGGCAACTGATCTCTATAACGTCTTCCCCGGTGTACGACTTCGGGTTCTTAAATAAAGAAAGCACCACTTCATCGAGTACCTGCATTCCGTTTTTCAGGTACCCCACATGTATGGTATGCGAGGACTGCTGCTGAAGGTCTTTTGAAGGGAACAACTCATTCATCACTTTAATCGTCTCCTTGCCGCTTACCCGTATCACGCCAATAGCGCCGATACCGGGCGGTGTAGCCAACGCCACGATCGTATCATCCCAGCCCGTCAATTGTCCGCTCATGCATGCCTGTTTAGCGCCAAAAGTAAAACAAATTCATGTGTGCCAGGGAAACACACAAAGGGTGATCATATATAAAACGAAAAGTCCTCTCCATGGAGAGGACTTTAGTTATGCAAATGAATTGCTGAAAGAAATTATTGATCAGATACCATGAAAGTGATACCCTGTTTGTGACGATAGATTACGTTCCTTCCGTTTTGCACAGCTGGCTTCCAGGCTGGTCCTCTTTTGATTACACGAACCGCTTCATCCTTGGTTCCGTAACCCGGATCGTTCTCAGCCTGTACATCGCTGATATTCCCGTTCTTGTCTACGGTAAATGCAACGTACACGGTGTATTTACCGGGAGGTGCGCCATTTTCAACGGGCAGGTCCCTGTTAAGGGTACGCTCTAAGTATTTGGTCCAGCCGGCGATACCGCCAGGAAACTCTGCAGGTATCTGCACTACGGTAAATACTTTATCGTAGTCTTCTTCCTGTTTGGGAGCAGCTACCACACCTGTACCTTTGGATTCCACGGGTGGCGCTACGATACCTTCATCTTTGGTACCTTCCTGGTTAATAGTACCAATCTTGGTGTCTTGTAATTTCTCAACTTCTTTGATCTCCTCTTCTGGTTTTACCTCTTCATCCTTCACAATTTTAGGAGGGGTGAATTTGGTGATCTCTACTTTGGGAGGCTCCTGTTTTGGCGGGGGCGGAGGCGGGGGTGGCTCTGGCTTTTTTTCTTCCTGAACCTTCTGCAACTGCACATCTGCCTGTATCACCAATTGCGTCGTTCTTTTCTTGGTAGAATTTGCAATAATGGAACCCAGGAGGAAAAGCAGGCACACGACTACGGTCGAAACCAAAGCGCGGGTAATGCGCTGGTTGTAGGTTTTGCGCAGGTCATACGCCCCGTATTCCTTGTTTCTACCATCGAAAACAATATCGAGGATATCCGCAGATAAAATTTTGTTTACGTCCATTATAATGGCTTTAATATGTAAGATTCAATTTGTGGAAAAATCCACATGCTATTTTCCTGCTGTCGCTGCTGCGGCATTTTCTGATGCTACTACCAATTTTTCTTCTGTATCGGAAATATCAACCAGGGCATATCGCTTCAGTACATTGATGGTCATTTCATCTAATATATCCACCACATTCCTGTAAGTGCATTCCGTAGAAGGCTTCAAGATCACTACCAGGTCTTTTTCGGGTGTACGTACTTTTTTATCAAGCAGCACTTTACGCACTTCCTTAAAGGTAGTTGACTTGAAATTAGAGGCAGAATTATCAAGCTCTCCTTCATAGTAAAAGACATTGTTGTCTTTTCCAAGAAGGATGGTAATTACACCAGACTGTTTTGCCTTGTTCTGATCCTCCGGCTTGTCGGCATCTTTCGGTAAAAAGAGCTTCATGGCCGTAGGCTGACTCATGGTTGTGGTAAAGATAAAGAATGTGATGAGCAGGAAGCCCAGATCCACCATGGGCGTCAGGTCAACCCGAGTAGATTGCTTCTTACTCTTTTTGACCCCGGGGCCTTTTTTATGGCCACCACCACTCGAAGTATCCATTTCTGCCATTGTGGTAGATTTTTGTTTTGATTAGTAATTTGTTACTTCGGCGCTGTTAGTCTGTCCGTTTTTCACCTGCCATTGCTTTCTTCCACAATTCGGTTCCTTCCGGAACATTCTGCGGATTGGTTACCATCTGGAACTTCAGGATGTCATTCTTCTTGAACGCATCAACCACGCTTTTAAAAGCAGGATATTTGGCCATATTGTCGCCTTTGACCAAATAAGCAGGCTCATGCTGTCCCATATAGGCTTCTTTTACAAGCCGCATCCAGGTGTTCATTTCATTGTTGGCCGAATCCTTCACGGGTATACCAGGCAACTGGCTGCCCTTACGCTGGTCTTCCGGCAAAGCGAGGAAAGAAGACAGGCCGCTGAAAGATGCTCCAAAAAAACCTGCATTTTTAAACGCTGCTACATTCAGTCCAAGGTTGCGGGTCGTATTCAACGCATTAACGATCACTTCTTTCTTTTGTTTATCATCCATCGAAAGAAACACTTTTCCGTCCTTGTCGATCGTAACCAGTACGAAATCCTTATCGGGTGCTACCTTGGCCGCCACAGAGTTGGGTGTGGTCACCGTAATCGCTTCTGCCGGTTTGAATTTGGTAGTAAGGATAAAGAACGACAACAGGAGGAAAGCCACGTCACACATTGCCGTCATGTCAATGACAGTGCTCTTCCGAGGTAATTTGGCTCTACCCATTGTTATTAATTTAAATTAGTTATCACATAATAAGATTCAAAACTTTCCATTTTCCATACAAACTATCCCGCCGGATTATTTGTAGTTGGCTGCAAAGCTCTGTGTTAATGTGAAACCAGATTCGTCAATTCCATAAGTAATGGCATCGATACGGGTAGTAAACACGTTGTACATGATGATCGCCACTGCTGAAGTACCGATACCAAGGGCTGTATTGAACAAGGCCTCTGAGATACCTTTCGACAATTCACGGGCAGCATCTCCACCACCTTCATCACCTAATGCAGAGAATGATTTAATCATACCCAGCACCGTACCCAACAGACCCAACAGGGTAGATACAGACGCCAGTGTTGACAGGAACACCAGGTTTTTCTCCAGCATCGGCAGTTCCAGCGCAGTTGCTTCTTCCACTTCTTTCTGGATATTCAATACTTTCTGTTCTGTACCCAGTTCAGTATTGGTGATCATTTCTTTGTATTTTTTCAGACCGGCTTTCATTACATTACCTACAGAACCTTTCTGTTTGTCGCACTCTGTAATGGCTTTGTCCACGTCTTTGTTGGCCAGGTGAAACTGTATCTTACGAACGAACTCAGCAATATTGCCAGCGCCTGCAGCTTTCGAAATGGTCATCAGCCTTTCAGTGGCAAAAGTGAGTACAATAAGGAAACAACCGATCAGGATTGGTACAATGATACCACCTTCATACATTTTTGCAAAGGTTGCAGTGGTCTTCGGACCTTTGTGCTGGGGCCAGAAACCACCATTAAGATCAGGTTGTGTAAAGTTACTCGGAGCACCTAACACAAAACGCCAGATGATATAACCCAGAGCAATACATAAAATTGGCGCCAGCCATGAAATTGTGTTAGCGCTTTTCTTCGGTTGTGCAGAAGAGGAGCTTTTTACAACAGCTGTTGCGATTGGTTTTGTCTCAGCCATGATTCGATTGATTTTTGTTTTTAATAATTACAGTTGATTTAAAAATTTACCTCACAATTCTACTGAAAAATGTTTTGAAATAGCAAAACATAGTTTCAAAAGTTTCAAAAGGGGGCTACAAAATAGGTATTTTCCTTAAAGCGGCAAATTTGCCCCCTCAGAAATTTTCGAATTTTAACGCCTTTGCCCAAACATCACCCCTCAGTTAAAACGCAACCGGTACAAGATTTTCACCCAATCGGGACATCCGTTTTGCCATTCATCCAACTCTTCACCAAAAAAAGAATTAATACCTCTTACTCCTCTATCTTTAGCACTTATTCAAAATCACTTACATACGCTTATGAAAAAAAATTTTGTGGTTGTACTGCCTTTGATCGCCACGCTGGCTACGGCACAACAGAAGGATACCATCCCCCCTCCCCCCAAACCTGCCAACGGAGCCTTGCCCGGCCCTGCTGCCATCGGCCTGAAACAGGGACCTAAATCCTATAAAGAACTGATCACAACCAAAACCGTTACCTCAAACGGACTCTTTACGGTACACAAAACAGACGAAAAATATTATTTCGAAATCGCCGATTCCCTGCTGGGAAGAGAGATCATGGCTGTAACGCGCTTTATCAAAGTGCCGGCCAACAATGGCTTTGGAAGGGGCATTTATGGCGGCGAAATTGCCAACCAGCAAACCCTTGCCTTCGAAAAAGGCCCTGCCAATACCATTTTTATGCGGATCATTACCCTGGTAAACATTGCCGACTCTACCGAACAGATCTATAAAGCGGTCAGCAATTCAAATCTGAATGCCATTGCTGCTGCCTTTCCTATTGCTGCTTTTGGCAAGGACAGCACCAGTACATTGATAGACGTAACCGAATTCTTTAAAGGCGATAACCAGGTAGTCAGTGTGAATGCCATCACCAAACGAGCCTTCAACCTTACCATGCTGGCTTCTGACAGGTCGTATATTCAAAAGATCAATACTTACCCTGTCAATACCGAGATCCGTACGGTAAAGACTTTCTCGTCTGCAGCAAGCATACCTGCGTTCGGCGCTTCGTCCGGTCCCGCGACCAATGTCCCCGCCGCCAATGCTGCCGGCGCCATTACCCTGGAGCTCAATACCTCCCTGCTGTTGCTGCCCAAAACACCTATGCCCTACAGGCTTTGGGATAAAAGGGTGGGCTACTTCCCCGATGAGTTTACCGTATTCAGCGATAACCAGCAAAAAGTGGACAATAAACAGTTTGCCGTTCGCTGGAGAATGGAGCCCAGAGCGGAAGACATGGAAAAATGGAAGCGCGGCGAGCTGGTAGAACCTAAGAAACCCATTCTATACTATATTGACCCCGCCACCCCAAAACAGTGGCGGAAATACCTGATATTAGGCGTGAACGACTGGCAGAAAGCCTTTGAAAAAGCCGGCTTCAGGAACGCTATCATGGCCAAAGAATGGCCGGAGAATGACACTACCATGAGCATGGAAGACGCCCGCTACTCAGTGATCCGCTATTTTGCCTCCAATGTGGAGAACGCGTATGGCCCCAATGTGCATGACCCCCGCAGTGGTGAAATACTCGAAAGCCATATTGGCTGGTACCATAATGTGATGAAATTAGTGCACGACTGGTACCTGATACAGACAGCGGCCGTTGACCCCCGCGCCAGGAAAATGAAATTCGATGATGAACTGATGGGCGATTTGATCCGCTTTGTGTCCTCACATGAAGTGGGACATACCCTCGGCCTCCTGCACAATATGGGCAACAGCAGCCAGACGCCCGTGGAGAAACTGCGCAACAAGGCCTGGGTGGAAGCCAATGGACACACCGCTTCTATCATGGACTATGCCCGTTTCAACTATGTGGCACAACCAGAGGACAATATTGGTAAAATGGGACTGTACCCCCGAATTGGCGACTACGACAAATGGGCCATCCGCTGGGGCTATGGTTATATTCCGGGCGCAACCGACGAAGAGCAGAAAAAGAACAGCAACCAGCTGATCAAGGAAAGCCTGAAAAGCAATCCCCGCACCTGGTTTGGCACCTATGAATTAGGCAACCCGAACGACCCGAGAAGCCAAAGCGAGGACCTGGGTGACGATGCGGTAAAAGCCAGTGAATATGGCATTAAAAACCTGAAACGCGTGCTGGCAGGTTTGCCTGAATGGACAAAAGAGGAAGCAGACCTGAATGAGAATATTGCTGCGATGTACACGCAATTGGTTACACAGTTTCACCGCTACATGGGACATGTGATTAAGCATGTGGGCGGCGTGTATGAAACATTCAGGAGTGCAGAAGAAAACGCTCCCGTTTATGAGATCACACCTAAAAATGTGCAGCGCGAAGCTGTTGCATTCCTGAACAAACAACTCTTTCGTACGCCCGACTGGCTCATCACTACAAACCTCTGGAATAAATTCCGCAACCCTGTAGTAACCGACCAGGTGTCAGCAGTACAGGAAAACATACTGGGCAGCCTTGTCAGCTACGACAGGCTCAACCGCTTACAGCTTTCCATGGACCGTTTCGGCGCTGCCAAAGCATATAATGCAGCAGAAGTATTGGACGATGTACAAAACGATCTGTTCAGCGAATTAAAAACCAACAAAGCCATTGACCAGCACCGCAGGTTGCTGCAGAAAAGTTATGTAGATAAGTTAAGCGGCATGCTGAGTTCGTCTGCAGCTTCTTCCGCTATCATCATAAGTTTTGGCAGCGCATCAGGCGGTATCGATAAAAGAAGCGACGTGCCCGGCATCGTTCGCATGCAACTGATACAATTGCGCAGCCAGTTGAACACTGCCGCTGCTGGCACTTCCGATAAAATGAGTAAATACCATTTGCTGGAACTGTCGGACAGAATAAAAAAAGCATTGGACCCGAAATAATTTGGTGATCGCTGATTTTACGATCGCTGATTTGATGATGGCTGATTTGGGATGGCTGATATTTTAAATCAGCGATTACCAAATCAGCCATCATCCATTTATATATAATTGTTATATTGTGTAAAACATTCCTGATGCTTGAACCATGGCGCACCGGCAAGGTGATCAAAATTGAAGATGCTACTGCTTCCACCCGCCGTTTCTGGATCGAAATTTCCGATATGGCTTCGTTTGATTTCAAACCGGGTCAGTTTGTAACGCTCGACCTTCCCATCCATGAAAAGAAAAACAAAAGGTGGCGCAGCTACTCCATTGCCTCAGCCCCCGATGGCACCAATATTATTGAGCTGGTTATTGTACTGCTGGAAGATGGCCTGGGCACCAATTACCTTTTCAAGGAAATACACGAAGGCAGTGAGTTGATCTTACGCGGACCTCAGGGTGTTTTTACCCTGCCTGATGAACTGGAAAAAGACCTTTTCCTGATCTGTACCGGTACCGGCGTGGCTCCCTTCCGTTCCATGGCGCATTACCTGCATACCCATAAAATACAGCACGGAGATATCCACCTCATTTTCGGCTGCCGTAAATTAGGCGATTGCCTGTACAGTGATGAATTAAAACAATTGCAACAGGAAGAGCCGCGCTTCTATTATCACCCCGTGTTTTCAAGGGAGGAACATGTTGCTGATGGCGCTTACAAAGGTTATGTACACAACGTATATGAGGGCCTGCTGCAACAAGACAGAAGACCCGCCAATTTCTTCCTCTGCGGATGGAAAAACATGATCGATGAAGCCAAGCAACGGATTGTTGCGCTGGGCTATGACAGGAAAGATATTCACCAGGAACTGTACGGGTAGGTTAATTAAAAATTCTAAAGCGCTTCCAGTATAATGGATTTCACTTTAGAAATCTCAATCCGCTCCTGTAACATCGAGTCGCGGTAACGGATCGTAACCGTCTGGTCTTCTTTCGTCTGGTGATCGATCGTTACGCAGAATGGCGTACCAATGGCATCCTGCCTGCGGTAACGCTTACCTATCGCATCCTTTTCTTCGTAGAAACATTTGAAATAAGGTTTGCACTCGTTCATCAGTTCACGCGCGATCTCGGGTAATCCATCTTTTTTTACTAATGGCAATATGGCTAATTTGTTGGGTGCAATCTTTGCCGGGATATGTAATACCACACGGCTATCGGTACTGCCATCTTCTTTGGCGATGGTTTCTTCTTCATAAGACTGACTTAGGATGAGTAAGAACATCCGGTCCAGGCCAATCGATGTTTCCACGACATACGGGATATAATTACCATAAGGCTTCCCTGTTGCTTCATCAATATCATTGTCGAAATACTGTTGCTTTTTCTTACTGTATTCCTGGTGGTTCTTCAGGTCAAAATCTGTACGGCTGTGGATGCCTTCCACTTCCTTAAACCCAAAAGGAAATTCGTATTCAATGTCCAGCGCTGCGTCGGCATAGTGGGCCAGCTTAACGTGATCGTGGTAGCGGTATTTTTCTGCCGGGATACCCAAACTGAGGTGCCATTGCAAACGGGCCTCTTTCCAGTAGTTATACCATTCCTTTTGTGTACCGGGGCGGATGAAGAACTGCATTTCCATCTGTTCAAACTCGCGCATGCGGAAAATGAACTGCCGTGCTACGATCTCATTACGGAATGCTTTGCCGGTCTGTGCAATACCGAAAGGAATTTTCATCCTGGCCGTTTTCTGCACGTTAAGAAAATTCACAAAAATACCCTGTGCTGTTTCCGGGCGCAGGTAAATGGTATCGGCCTCTTCGGCAACAGAACCAAGCTGGGTAGAGAACATCAGGTTGAACTGCCGTATATCGGTCCAGTTACCCGTTCCGCTGATACTGCACACGATCTTCTGGTCAGCAATCAGCTGCTTCAACCCTGTATAATCTTCTGCGGCCAGTAACTGGTCCATCTGTGCCAGCAAAGCCTCTGCTGCTTTTTCTTCTCCTTTATCCTTCAGTGCATCGGCCTTAGCTTCAATCAGGTGATCAACACGGTAGCGCTTCTGGCTATCCCTGTTATCGATCATCGGGTCGCTGAAATTATCAACGTGTCCGCTCGCTTTCCAGGTAGTAGGATGCATGAATATGGCGGCATCAATGCCAACAATATTCTCATGCAGCTGGGTCATGCTCTTCCACCAGTAATCACGGATATTTTTCTTCAGCTCGCTCCCATTGGGACCATAATCGTACACGGCGCTCAGTCCGTCATAGATCTCACTACTGGGAAATACAAAGCCATACTCTTTGGCATGCGAAATAATTGCCTGGAATTTATTGTCTTGCTGGATGCTCATAACGGCGCAAAAATATGGTTTTACAGCAGTTTCTCATTGTTTTTATGCCGGTCAGCGTCCCGCAGGTTCTTCTTTTCGAAATTTTTCTGCAATGCTGCTGTCAGGTCTACCCCCGTTTGATTGGCTAAGCAGATCAATACCCATAATACATCCGCCATTTCATCGGCTATCTCTTTGCCTTTGTCAGATTCCTTAAAAGATTGCTCCCCGTACTTCCGAACCATCAGCTTGCTCAGTTCGCCCACTTCTTCCATAAGGATACCGAGGTTGGTGAGCTCGCTGAAATAACGCACCCCCACTGTTTTGATCCAGTGGTCTACCTGCTGTTGCGATTCCTGTATAGTCATTTTATTCTTTATTTTTTGAATCTATGATGATGGTTACCGGACCATCGTTCACTAACTGCACTTTCATATCAGCGCCAAAAATGCCGGTTTGTACTTTTTTACCCAGATCGGCCTCCAATTGCCTGATCATCTTTTCATACATTGGTATGGCGATATCCGGTTTGGATGCTTTGATGTAAGAAGGCCTGTTCCCCTTTTTAGTGTTGGCATGTAAAGTGAACTGGCTCACCAGGAGTATCGCCCCATCAACTTCTTTTACCCCCAGGTTCATCACTCCGTTCTCATCATTAAATATTCTCAGGTTCACTATTTTGTTGCTCAGCCATTGAATGTCTTCATCCGTATCCGCATCTTCCACCCCCATCAATACCAATAAACCTTTTTCAATTGCACCGGTCACAGCCCCATCTACCATTACCGCTGCTTCGCTTACCCGCTGAATGACAATTCTCATACCTTCTTTACTTTTTTATCCGAACTTTATAACAATGAAGGTAACTATTACACCCGAGATACAGTTCCAGACTGCCCGCAGTGGCGGCAAAGGCGGACAGAACGTGAACAAGGTTGAGACCATGGTAGAAGGCCGCTGGGATGTAGCTGCATCACAGCTGTTCACCCCTGAACAAAAAGAACTGATCAGTGAAAAACTGCAGCATAAGATCACAGCGGAGGGGTTGCTGCTGGTTAAATCGCAATCGGAAAGATCACAGCTCGGCAACAAGCAGGAAGTGATCAGAAAAATGAACCAGTTGGTATCGCTTGCACTCGTCAGGAAAAAAGCACGCAGGGCTACACAACCCACCAAAGCATCCAAAGAAAAACGCATAGAAACCAAGAAGCGGAATACTTTTACCAAGCTGTTGCGCAGGAGAATCAACCGTAATGACCTGTTATGAGAAAGTACCTGCCTGTTGTTGCCTGCTGCTGCTTCGTGTTACTGACCGGCTGGCATTCTTCGGATACACATTCGCATCCCTTAAAGATCCGTTTCCTGCATCTTGTGGGAAAAGACGAACTGGTATTGGGTAATACTTACCAGAACATTACCGGGGATAGCATCACCATCACTAAATTCAAATATTATATTTCAAATGTTTCTGCTACGGATCACAGGGGCAGGGTGACAAAACTTCCTGCCGGTTATTACCTTGTAGATGCAGCCGATTCATCCTCGCAAACCATCCTGCTCCAGGCACCTGCTGCATCCCCGGCAAGCATCAGTTTCCTGGTGGGTGTAGATAGTATCCGCAATGTATCGGGCATACAAACCGGCGCGCTTGATCCCCTGCATGGCATGTTCTGGACCTGGAACAGCGGTTATATCATGGCGAAATTAGAAGGCACATCGCCCCATTCCACCATAGCCGGGCAACAGTTCACTTACCATATAGGCGGATTTAAAAAGGATAACAATACCGCAAGGATGATTACCCTGCAATTGCCCTCCCAACAGGAAGCCCTAACAGAGATTACCATCACTGCTGATATCAATGCATGGTTTAAAAGCAGGCACCAGCTTAGCATTGCTGAAACACCGGTATGCCATAGTCCGGGTTCCCTGGCCATGAAAATTGCAGACAACTACAGTACCATGTTCTCTCTTTTATCTGTCAGATAATGAAAACCAGCAAAACAATCATCGTCCTGTCCTTACTCATCCTTACAGGTGTGGGCTGGGTTATTGCTGACAACTATTATTTCCGGCCCACCGCTTTAAAATTTGACATTCCAAAAGGCTGGCCGCAACCAGTGTATGATTTTAAAAACAATCCCCTGACAAAGGAAGGTGTTGCATTGGGCAGGCAATTGTTTTACGATGGCAGGCTGAGCAAGGACGGCAACTTTGCATGCAGCAGTTGTCACCAGCAATTCGGGGCTTTCAATACCTATGAGCACAGCCTGAGCCACGGATACAACAATTCACTCACCACGCGCAATGCACCCGGACTGTTCAACCTTGCCTGGCAGAAGGAGTTCATGTGGGATGGCGGCATCAACCACTTAGACCTGCAGCCGCTGGCCCCTATTACCGCCGAAAATGAAATGGCCGAAACATTGGAAAATGTACTTGCCAAACTCAAAGCTGATAAACATTACCGTCGCTTGTTCAAAGCCGCTTTTGGCGATGAAACGATCAATACCAAGCGCCTGACCAAAGCGCTAAGCCAGTTCATCCTCACATTGGTGAGCTGCAACAGCAAGTACGATAAAGTCATGCAGGGAAAAGCCAGTTTTATTCTGCCCGAACAGCTCGGCTATGACATCTTCAAAAAGAAATGCAACAACTGCCATACAGAGCCGCTCTTCACCGACCTTTCTTACCGCAATACCGGCATCACTGCCGATCCCGCACTCCATGACCCGGGCAGGATGAAGATCACAGGAGATGCAGCAGACTCTCTTAAGTTCAAAGTGCCCAGCCTGCGTAATGTGGCAATGACTTTTCCTTATGGACATGATGGCAGGTTCTTTTCACTGCTCAGCGTTTTTGAACATTACCGCAACGGCATGACCGTTATGCCCAATACCGATCCCTTACTGCAGCATAAGCTCTCCTTATCTAATTTTGAAATTGGCCAGCTCACTGCTTTCCTGTACACGCTTACCGATTCCTCCTTCCTGCATGATCCCCGTTTTGCGCCTCCCGGAAGTGAAAACAATGGTAAACCTCCCGCCGATAATCACCCGTAAATAACACATT
>JBHAFM010000178.1:0-11186 GCA_041856175.1 Sediminibacterium sp. | reverse complement strand
GCTGAAATCGATCTCACGGAACTGCTGATGCGCCACGGCCAGCACCACGGCATCGTAATCGTAAGTGAGGGTATGGAGCAGGGAGATATGGTATTCTTCCAGCACCGTATGCGGGTTGGCCCAGGGATCGTATACCGTTACAGAAAGACCGGCACCAGTCAGTACCTGGTATATATCTGCCACTTTGGTATTGCGGGTATCAGCACAGTTTTCTTTAAATGCGATACCCAGTATTAACACCCTGCAGCCACGGATCATCCCTTTCTTTTGCGCCGCCAGCATAGCAATCAGTTTTTCGGCCACAAATACACCCATCTGTTCATTCACTTCCCGGCCCGACAGGATCACTTTGGGCTGGTAGCCCAGTGCCTGTGCCTTATGGGCCAGGTAATGCGGATCTACCCCGATGCAGTGCCCGCCCACCAGCCCGGGCTTGAAGGGAAGAAAATTCCATTTGGTTTTGGCCGCTTCCATCACATCCTGCGTGTCAATTCCCATACGGTCGAAGATCAGGGCCAGCTCATTCATAAAAGAAATATTCACATCGCGCTGCGCATTCTCAATGGCTTTGGCTGCTTCTGCTACTTTCATGCTGGGCGCTTTGTGTGTACCTGCCGTAATGATACTGGCATACAGCGCATCTACCTGCGCTGCAATTTCGGGTGTAGAACCCGAAGTGACTTTTTTGATCGTTGTAACGGAGCGCGATTGATCGCCCGGATTAATTCGTTCCGGTGAATACCCGCAATAGAAGTCTTTGTTATACTGCAACCCACTCTCCCGCTCCAGTACCGGCACACAATCTTCTTCTGTACACCCGGGATAGACAGTTGATTCATAAATAACAATATCTCCCTGCTTCAAAACAGATCCCACCATCTCAGAAGCCGCAAGCAGGTATTGCAGGTCTGGTTGTTTCAATGCATTCAAAGGTGTGGGGACTGTGATGATGTACACATTGCAATCTTTGATCGCTTCCAGTGTATGGGTAAACGCCAGGTGCGCAGCCGCTTTAATTTCCCCGGCAGTAAGTTCTCTCGTCCGGTCAACCCCCTCCATCAGTTCTGTAATGCGCCCGGCATCGGTATCAAACCCCCTGACAGTATACTTTTTTCCAAAAGCCACTGCCAGCGGCAATCCAACATAACCGAGACCAAGGATAGCAATAGAATAGGATGGAATTGGGGTCATGAGAGCGCTGCGTTGTTTGAAGGAGCAAAATAACAATAAAGTTACCCCGCTCTTAAGAGCGGGGTAACTTTATTGTTTGAAATACAGCCCGATGATCGCCAGCATCAGGGTAAAAAAGAGCCCGAATGTCCATTTTAATATATCAACTTTCACATCTGCGATCTTTACATTCACATCTACGATCTTTTCTTTCAAATCGGCAATATCTTCTTTCAAATAGGTGATATCTTCTTTTGTAGCGAGTAGTTTCATTTCCCGTTGTATTTTTTCATCCATATAATCAGATAAAATATGAGTCGTTTCCCTGCCCATTTTTTCTGTCAATAACACATGAAGTTTTGCAATAGCCGCCATAACACCACATTTTAAGTTTCATTTGATACCACAATAATACAACTGCCCACTCCGGCTATACCGGAGTCTGAAAAAAATGGCGAACTGTGAACCACACTCCGGTATAGCCGGACTGCAGCAGCTGATATTTACAAAGGAAGATGCAATTTAAAGTAATAAATTTATTACCTTTGTTATGAAATCAAGTGAACTGATACGCTTATTAAAACGCGACGGCTGGTACATTGACAGGCAGTTAGGGAGTCATATGATTATGAAGCATCCTACTAAACACAACCAGATAGTTGTACCTGACCATGGAAGCAATGAAGTAGGTAAAGGATTGGAAAAGAAAATAAAAAAAGACGCAGGAATTAAATAAAAGCAATCATGAAAAAAATAAAAGTAATCGTTGAACGTACAAAAACCGGCTACTCTGCATTCGCAGAAAATTATCCGGTATATAGTACGGGCAATGATCTTCCTTCACTTAAAAAAGGCATCCTGGAAGCATTGAACCTGTATTTCGAAAGACAGAAAAAAACAATCACAGAGAAAGAGCTGAAAATAACCCTTGACCTGCATCAATTCTTTGAATTCTACAAAGTGATCAATGCAAAAGCACTTTCTGAAAGAATAGGCATGAACCAAAGTTTACTTGCACAATATGTAAAGGGGCATAAAAAACCTTCCCAGGCGCAAACTGAGAAAATATTAAACGGAATACAGCAGGTAGGCAGGGAACTGGCTGCTATACAGGTGCTTTAGTGAGCAAACACACCGCATGCGCCACCAACCCTTCCTTTCGTCCTACAAACCCCATTTTTTCGGTAGTAGTTGCTTTGATGGATACCTCCTTAATAGTGATCCCCAGTATCCCCGCAATGGTCTCCTGCATCTGTGCCACATAGGGCTTGATCTTAGGCGCTTCTAAGCAAAGGGAAGCATCTATATTTACCACGCGGTATCCTTCTGCCTGTACCAGGGTATAACTCTTTTGCAATAATATTTTACTGTCAATATCCTTGAATTCGGATGACGTATCCGGAAAATGCACCCCAATATCGCCCAGGGCCAGCGCCCCCAGCATGGCATCACAAATGGCATGCAGCAACACATCTGCATCACTATGTCCCAATGCCCCCTTCTCATGCGGTATCTTTACCCCGCCAATAAAAAGATCGCGCCCCTCCACCAACTGATGAAAATCTATCCCATATCCAATTCTATAGCTCATTGCAAAGTATTTATATGCGAAAGATACAACAACTATCACACCCCTTGCTTATCACATACAAACCGGCCCTCTTAAGGTGCACCGTATTTTTTCTCCCATAAAAAAAGTTTTCGCGCCGAAGCCTCGCAGTTGTGTTTGGCCACCAGCATGAAATGTTCACTGAAACAATGGATAAAATTGGTTTCGGTATAATCGTCAAAGGGGTTATTCCTGTTGCGCAGCATGGCTATAACCTTAGGATCGGACGGGGGTACAAATTCCACTATGGCATACCTGCTGGTGATGCCGGCAAATAATTGCGCAATAAAAGACAGCGGCACCTGGCCCGTTATACACAAATGATGAACGAGCGCCAATGCCAGCAACATATCTCCCTGCAAACGCGATAAAAGCGATGCCCTTTCTTTATTGTTCCAGCCGAGTCCGGGTGTTGGCTGGGTGAGGTCTGCAATAGCAGTACTGATATTGGTGCTATTTTGTTGCCGGATGACCTGGTGCAATGCATCGATACAGGCATGGTCTGAATCAACAGCCACGACTTCTTTTGCATACTGCGATGCGATCAGTGAGAATTTTCCGTTATTGGTGCCCAGGTCTATGACACGCCCCGGGTGGCTGTTCTGCAACCACTGGGTAATAACCTGTACTTTGTCGTGCAGATATGCTGCTGTTTCAATACCATGCTCATAATAACCAGCCCATACGCCTGAACGCGATGGCAGTTGCCATTTGCTGACAGATTTTTCCATCAGCTGCCAGAGCATCAGCAGTTTTTCGCGGTTGAACGTGGTCTTTCCTGCCGTTTTGTTATGCTGCGTTTTATTATAAGTGCCATGCCAGTGAACATGTACCAGGATGGCCAATTTGAAATAGCTGCGCCAGGGAAGGTGTCTGCTGATAAAAGGCAGGTTCCACCCGCTGATGGAGACCCGTTGTATCTTTCCCCAGTCGGCATCATTGTATTTCATCAATGCCAGCGGCCCCAGCATGGTTTCACAAAATTGCCGGTAAGCCATCCAGGGCTGCCCTTCGTGGTATTGTTCAAAAGAAAGTGTATCGATAAGTATGCAATGTCCCTTATGAAAACTGAAATTAAACGGCGTAGCATCTTTTAAGATCATCCCATACCCGATGGCGATCGTATTAATACGCAGCAGGGTAATAACGGCTTCTTTCCACTGGTGATAAGACCATTCGTATGGCAGGCTGATGAAAGGCACCAGCTCGGGCAGTAATACCCGGTGATACCTGTGCTGGTCTGCTAAGGACAGCTCGGCTTCTGTATGCGGAATGAGCAGCTTTTCCGTTACCAATTTACGGTAGAGACCTGAACGCATCAGGAGATCATACTCATTGGCATAAGAATGCGACACAAACCGCTTTACCACCTGGTCTTCCATGATCACAAACCCTGAGGGATCGCGATATGAAATAGCCTGTTGCATTAAGACAGCTCCTCCTCACTCCGGGGAGAACGAGTCGTTCTGATACGTACAAAAAGATAACGCAGGAAGCTCACTACCTTTTTGAAAAAGACAGAAACAGTGAGCAGGGCCGAGAGCAATACCTGGAATAGCAGGCTCCCCGACCCTGGGTCGATATAAAGTAAATGCATACAAAAACCCCTTTTTTTGGTCAGTGCAAGGATGGACGGGCCCCACACTTCTCAGGTTTATATTAAGGTAATGACGGGTTGGACTTGCCCGCATTACCCAGGTTTAATGACGAATGGTAAAATAATGAGATTTTAAGCTCATCCTACTCCCCAATGTTGAATACCACACCGAGGCGTAATGTATTAGAGAGCGGATTGCGTGTTATCCCGCTGCCCGAAGGTACGAGGTAAGAAAAATTAATTTGCATGAAGTCAAGGTGAAAACCCGCTCCTACGGTAAAGAACTTGCGGTTGCCGCGGTCTTTGTTTTCGTAGAAATAGCCTGTCCTGAGCAGGAACTGGTCGTTATAACTGTACTCTGCACCCAAAGAAAACTGCAGTGCACTCAGCTGGTTGGTACCATCGCTGAAAGATTTTGCCCAGCTCGATACCACGCTGCTGTTGCGATAGTCGGCAAGACGGGCCGAATCTGCCGAAGCATTACCCGTGGCCTGCGGCGCTGACGGCACTAATAATTTATTCATGTCTAATGCCAGGCTGAGCTTATTGTTCTCATCGATCACTTTGGTATAGCCCACTCCTATGCCTAAATTGGCCGGGATATAATCTTTATTGCGCGAATCATTGGTGTAAGCGATCTTACTGCCGAGGTTGGACAGTGCCACTCCCCAGGTCCATCCCTCCCCCTCGTTATTGAGGTCATTGTAAAACAGCGACACATCTCCCGCCACTGCATTACCTGCTTTGTAAGAAACGCCTGTTCCCACATCGCCCACTACCAATCTCGAATTAATGTATCGCAAAGCCACACCAATGCTGAGTTTGCTGCTCAGCCTGCGCGAATAGCCGGCATCGATACTGAACTCACTTGGCCTGGTATTCTGCAGGATATTACCGGAATAATCGGTCAATTGGATATTACCGAGACTGAAATACCGCAATGAAGTGGAGATCGCCTGCTCATCATCCAACTTATGGTAAGCGGCCATGCTGGCGAGGTACACATCATTCAATCCCAGGTCTTTCAGCCAGGGTGTATAATTGAACGCAACAGCCGTGCGCTTTTTGGTAGATAACACTTTGGCTGCATTCCAGAATGGCGCATTGGCATCGGGCGTGGTAGCAATGGCTGCATCGCCCATACCGCCCGCTCTTGCATCGGGAGAGATCCGCAGGAACGGAACAGCGGTTGAAACAATATTAATGGAACTCGTCTGCGCAGCAGCAATGTGTAATGACAGGAAAAATACGACCGCAACCAGGAACCCGTTGGTAATGTTTGAACGCATTAAAATCGATTTAATGTTTACAAATTAAAAGAATAAATGTTAGTTGACAGTGCAACGGGTAGCGTTCAAATCATTCATAAACAGTTTAAAAAAGAATCAGTTGGCGGGCCTCCTCAAAGCGTTCATTACCTAAGATAATGACTATCCGGTAAATATAAACACCTTTTTCTAATTTCCTTCCCTGCTCATCGGTCCCGTCCCAGGTTAACTGGCAGTTGCGCGTTCCCGCTGTGCCAACCATTTGCCGTAAGCGTTTGACGAGCCTGCCGGTGGACTGGTAGATACCCATCTCTACCGATAACGCTGCCCCGGGCTGGTTATGTTCGAAAGAAAAAGTAGTACTGTTAGTAAAAGGGTTGGGGTAATTACGCAGGTTGGTGATCTTTAGTTTCGCTTGTTTTACGACGGTGAAATCAAGCGTGGCTTCTCCTGAATTATCTGCTACATCCCAGGCTTTCAGTTTAAGCCGATGCTTCCCTTCGGTGAGTGTGGGCAACTGGTAACGAAGGGTTCCTTTGCGGTAGTTGTCTCTTTCTGTCGTATAATAATCATTCAGCACAACGATATTGCTTTCATTGCCATCGATCACCGCAGTGATATCATGCCCGATGCCATTACCCGAAGTATTGATGCCGGATGAATCGAAGAGCTTAGCCAGCAGCACCGGGTTTTCATTGGTGAGGCCTCCGTTCAGAAATTGTTCATCGTTCAGGTAAAGCCTGATGTCCGGGCCTGTGATATCCCTTGTTACACCACTGTTCCCCCCGGTATAAAAAGCAGTATAAACACCCGAGGCATCGCGCAGGCTGTCGGCTGCATAGAGACTGATGCGCCCTCTTCCCGGCTGAAAACTGATGTCCTTTGGCAGGATAAAAGAAAATTTGAACTGCCCGTTTGTGACGGTTGCATTGCCTTTGTATAAAATATTGGTTTGTTGCTGGAACCTGGTAACAATACTCGATGGATCATTACCCAATGTCTGAACGCCTTGCGGCTGATCGAATATGGTGGGATAGACCGTACCATTAAAATCAGTGATCGTATTTCCCTTTGCATCTGCTACGATGCCGGTGATGGTGTATGCTGTGAGCGCGTGTAAAGTGTCCTTACCGGTGAGGGATTGGTTGTTCAGTGAACGCAGTTGCAATTGCAGGGAAGGGATGGCTAAGCGCAGGGCAGGATCGCCCAGCAAAGCGAACTTGCGTGTATTCAGTACGTCTCCAAAGCTTTGTATGGTAAGGTTCTTAGCCCTTCGTACTGCTTCACCCAGCGACAGGTATTTTCCGTTTGTATCCGGTTGTAACGCGATCCGGAGGTAATTGTCGTTGATGATCCTGTTGCTGTAGGCAAACACCAATCTTGTAGTAGTGAGCAGTGCGATGGCGCCATTGGCGGTACCGGTTAATACGGCAGCACCCAATGAGTTTTTCTGCGGATCGTCGAAGGGTGCAAAATCGCAACTGGCGGTAATGAAGAGCGGCAATTTATTGGGATTGTTCAGCCGGTTCACTTCATCCTGGCTGAATACGGCTTCCTCTGCCAGTCGCTGGTAACTGCCATGCCCACTGTAATTGAAGATCAATGCACCATTATACAACCGGTTAACGATGGCGTCATTGACCGCGGGATAACGTGCCCCACCGCTGCTCCTGGTTACGGGATAAGAATCTAAATATATTTTTTGCTGGTTCTGTATGGGGTTGATGGCCTGTGCATCTGCGGTAAGGACTTCTGCATCGTTGAGGTGCAGGTTCTGGTCTCCGTCATCCGCCACAAACACCATTTCATTACGCCAACTTCCAAAACTTTCTTTGGCACGATAGCGGATGATTTTGTCCACCATCGTTTGCGCTTCCGTTAGTGTGCGGGCAGGTATGCGTCCGACGGCTATGCCGGATAGCCCGGGCGAACCTCCCGGCAACGCAAAGAAATCATCACTCGTATAAGACGACAATGGATCCAATGAATTGGCGCTCTCATAACAGGGCACCATATTGGTATTATTTTTCACCCTGTTCTTGTAGTCATAGGAAGCGCTGCCGAATAACAAGAGGTACTGTGGGCGCTTAGTGGTATCCGCTCCGGCTTTATCGACATACATTTTTACAAAATCGCGGATGGCAGTGGGGTCGGCAATACCGCTTCCAAATTCATGGAACAACTGTGTAGTGGTGACTACAGCCGTACGCATGCCATCCTGCTGTTCATGAAACTGCGCCAGGCGCCTGGCTTCCGGTAATAAGGAGGGATGGGAGATGATGAGGTAATCTACCGTGGTGGAATGATGCAGGTCCTGGTTCTCTACTTTGCCTAATGCAACGGGTTTCAGCAGGTTGGTGTTATTGAAAGCTACATATTCATGCAGGATGGATGCATCATTGGCAAAACCTGCCTGGGTGCCATTCACTGTTACATTCATCTTAACGGGTGTCAGCGTCGCTGTGATATCCCATACAGTTGTAGCTACACCATTGGTGTTGATATTGAAACCTGCAACCGCGTTGCTGGCGACCGATTGCCAGTCGCGGAAAAAAAATTGTGTGTTGTTGTTGACTGCAAGGCTCTTTCTTCCATGCAATTCAAACCAGTTCAGCCATCCCTCTGCATTGGCATTGGCTGCTGCATAAGAATATACCAGGTTAAGCGTACCCTGGTTAACAGTAAAACTGTTCTGCTGTGTTGCTGCAGTGGCGTAGTGATCTAAGAAATAACCCGATACCCCAGGTATGCTGGCCACTTGTACGGGCTGCCCGTTGACTGTTACTGTAAACTGGCCGTTGCCGCCCACCGACCGCCCTGCAACATCGCTAACCAGGGTGAGAGGCTGGCTGGTTAACAGGCCGGTCCAGTCCACATTGAATGCTCTACTGGGACTGCTGCCCGGGTTATTGCTAAACTCCTCTCCATACCATTCCTTGCCACTGCTGAGCAGGTTAACAAGGTCGTTCTCATAAAAATAACGTTCGTTGTAACTGCTGACGGTCACCGTGGGTATGTAAGCGTTTGTAATCGGCTGTATCCGTTTGCCGGTACCACCAGTGGTGAGGTAATAGAAAGCGGTATCGTTGTATAGGTTTTTGCGGTGCCTGAACTGTTGCTGCAGGCTGTCTTTTTCCCAGCGGCTGGTACCGGGTGCATAAAACAGGATATAATCATTCCCATCCAGTATGCCATCACCCCCATCTTCTACTGCAATGGCATTTTCAACTAAATCATCTTTATAGGTGCCGGCAATGTTTTCATCCAGCATCCCTCCCCCATTACCATACAGTTGTATGGAAGCCGAAGCAAGATTGGTCGTATTCACGCCCATTGTATTCAGCATCGCCACATCTATTTTATATACCCCCTCCTTCGTCACGCCCACCCTGAACCAGCTGCCTGAAGCCAGCACCGAATGCGGGGCATAGACCCGTTGTGCTTTTCCACTAACAGCAGCTACCAATCCAATAAACAACAGGAAATTCCTTAACATACCATAAAGATCAGCTTTATATTTTTCTCTTTGTCCCCCGCTCTTCAGAGCGGGGGTAGAGAAATCACTACAAGTAAAAGATAATTACTATAGCATTATATATGCCGCTATCCATGTATTTTGCCGGCCGATAAGGGCCACAGTTTTTAACTTTTAAATAGCTTAAAATTAGGCTTTTGATAACAGTATGCCCGGCAGGCTGCGTTGCAATGTGCAGGGAAATCTTCTATATTCGCATAACTAACTATATTCACACTCAATCTTTTGACCATGCAGTTATTGAAAACAACCAGGAATCTTGTGTGGCTGTTAGCTATTACCGGCGCTATGGCTTCTTGCAGCGCCTTTAAAAAGAAGCACGACAAGTCAACCGCCACCGGTTGGAACTACAATGATAAAGACCAGGGCAATTTCAATGTTGCCAAACCAAAAGATATCAAAGCAGCACCCGGATTAGTGTTTGTACAGGGTGGTACTTTTACCATGGGCGCTACACAGGAAGACGTGATGGGCGACTGGAACAACGTGCCCCGCAGGATCACGGTCAACTCCTTCTTTATGGATAAAACCGAAGTAGCCAACGTACACTACCGCGAATACCTTTACTGGTTAGGCGCTGTATTCGGCACCGCCGGAATGGACTCCGTAGTAGAACAGGCCAAACCCGATACACTTGTTTGGAGAAGTGAACTGGCTTACAATGAGCCTTATGTTGAATATTATTTCCGCCACCCTTCCTATAACTACTACCCTGTAGTTGGTGTGAGCTGGAAACAGGCTACAGACTACTGCATCTGGCGTACAGACCGGGTAAATGAACTGGAATTAGTTAGAAAAGGGTTCTTAGACAAGAAAAGCCAGATCAAAAAAGAACTGAATGGCGCAGGACAGGATAATTTCAATACCAAAGCCTACCTGATGGACGAATACCAGGCTATCCCCGGTAAAGAAGTGACCTCCAAAAGGAACCCGCTGAAAGATGCGCAGGGACGTCCACGTACCAAAGTAAGTTTTGAAGACGGGATACTCTTTGGCGATTACCGCCTGCCCACCGAGGCCGAATGGGAGTATGCAGCTTACGGTTATATTGCCGAGAATCCACAGAAAAAGCAGAAAAAATCCAAGCGCGGAGAAGAGCTGATCGCCAACAAACAGATCTTTTCCTGGAAGAACAATGGATATGATAATGCCCGTTATACCCAGAAAAGCGCTTACCAGGGTGCTTTCTTAGCCAACTTCAAACGTGGCGCGGGTGATAATATGGGTGTGGCCGGGGGACTGAACGATAACGCCGCCATCCCTGCCGAAGTAACTTCTTTCATTCCCAATGGTTATGGCCTCTATAATATGAGCGGTAACGTAAGTGAGTGGGTGGCGGATGTTTACAGGACACAGACTGATATGGACGGGGATGATTTCAACCTCTTCCGCGGTAACGTGTTCAAAAAAGTGGATATGAGCGGCGGCCAGGGTAACCTGCGCGATGAGAAAGGCCGTATTAAAATGGTTGCTGAATCCGATTCAGCCCTGCGCAACAGGCGCAACTACCAGCGCTCTTATGCCATTAACTATTTAGATGGTGATTCATCCAGCAATGTATCTTATGGGTATGGTATCACTACCCTGGTCTCTGATAAATCAAGGGTGTACAAAGGTGGTAGCTGGAACGACAGGGCTTACTGGCTGAGCCCGGGTACCCGTCGTTTCTTAGAGGAAGACCTCAGCAGTAATGCCATCGGGTTCCGTTGCGCCATGAGCCACTATGGCGCTGCAGAAGGCATGTCGCACAAAGCGCAAACCGGGCAGTTTTTCCCGCAGCGCAGAAATAAAAGATAGAGATAAGGAAAAGGTCAATACAGCGAAAAGAAGCCATTTCACTTTTGAGGTGGCTTTTTTCTTTTCAATCACTACCCTGCTACCAATTGTTCATCTGCTCGGGCACTATACGCTCCGGTTGGTTAATGGGGTGTTGTCTCCAGTCGGAATCATATTTTACAAACCAGCTCAGCCATAGACTCCTGGAGAGACGCATGATCAATGGCTGGG
>JBHAFM010000177.1:0-6037 GCA_041856175.1 Sediminibacterium sp. | reverse complement strand
GCCTCCTTTGGAATATAGTCTTCTGTCCAGCGGCCAATTCTCTGTTTTACCGCCTGGTACATAGCGGCTGCCAACAGCAAGGTCTGCTCCATCAAATTTACATGCCTCGTATAATCTTTCCAGATCAGCCGGGTTATGCGAGAAATCGGCATCCATTTCAAAGATGTATTGATAGCCCCGATCAAGGCTCCATTTAAAGCCGTGAATATAGGCAGTACCGAGCCCTAATTTACCTCTCCTTTCTTCGAGGAAAAGCTGACCCGGATATTGCTCCATTAAATGCTTAACGATCAAGGCCGTACCATCGGGAGATCCATCATCGATCACCAATACATGGTACCCTTTGTTCAGAGAGAACACCGCGGTTATGATAGAATGAATATTATCCTTCTCATTGAACGTTGGTATAATAACTAATTTTTCCAAATAAGGGGGCTATTTGCATGCTAAGGTACAATTCAGATTTGTTTCCGGGCGCGGGCCAGGCAAAATTTACGGTAAATACGCTGTGAAAAGCGATAAGCTTACCCTTTTTTTAACAAAGTGCGGTTCAGGATTTCAGTTAATTTCTGCTTGGTATTCATAGCAAAATCACCTTTCATCATCCAATCATAATATTGCGGCTCTTCTTTTAAGACCTGCATAACAGGTTTGCCTTTGTGTTTCCCGAAATTGAATATTTCCACTCCTTTTTCTTTTACAAAGCGGCGGGCAAAATCAACAATATCATCTTCTCCTGTAAATTTCACAATACTTTCAACTGTATTACCTATCTGCGGATAGCGTTCCACCTGTGCTTCCAGTACTTCCCAGGTAGCTGTTGCGTCAATTTCAGCGCTGTGCGCGCCATCGAGCGTTTTCTGGCAATAGAATTTATATGCGGCACTCAATGTACGTTGTTCCATCAGGTGAAATACTTTCTGTACATCTACTAATTTTTTTCCGTCAACAGAGAAATCAATTCCAATGCGCAGAAACTCTTCTATCAGCATAGGAATATCGAAACGGTTGCTGTTATACCCCCCGAGATCACAGTTCTCAACGAACTGTTTTATTTCATTAGCTACCTGTTTGAAAGAAGGCGCATCCTTCACCATTTCATCCGTAATGCCATGTATCTCACTGGAGCTGGCAGGAATGGGCATCAGTGGATTAATCAGCTTGCGTTTAACCTGTTTTGTGCCATCGGGAGATATTTTCACAATAGCCAGTTCTACAATCCGGTCGATGCTGATATTGACGCCGGTTGTTTCTAGATCGATGAAGGCTATTGGTCGGGTTAGTTGCAGTTTCATGAGTACAAGCTTGTATCGTGTTGGGTTAGTTTATAGGATGATGATGAATCTGTTTTTTCAGGAAGTTATTTCTTTTGCGAATGTAAGCATATCCAGCCCATCATAATTACCACTACTCATTAAAACAAGATTAGTTTCCGTATATGATTGCTGGCGAAGCCATTGGTCCAATGTTGTTTTATCATTCAATACCACCAGCCCGTCTTTCGCAAAACCCGCTTTTACTTTTTCAACAGGCAGATCGGGCATCCGTTTGAGTTCGAGCGCGTGCTTTGCATAGAAAACGACTGCTTTATCGGCTTTATCCATTGCGCCACGGTATTCCTGCATGAATTTTTCATTCAGGCTGCTGTAAGTATGCAATTCGAGTACACCAACCAGGGCATGTTGCGGGTATTGTTGCTTAACGGCCTCAATGGTTGCTTTCACTTTACTGGGTGCATGGGCAAAATCACGGTACACATTGGTTGACCCATTGGAAGCAAGCAATTCCAATCTTTTTGCAGCGCCAGTAAAATCAGCAATCGCTGCAATGAAATCGGCAGCCGTTACGCCCAGTTCCCTGCTGGCATAATAAGCGGCAAACAGGTTCATGAGGTTATGATTGCCAAATACTTTCAATATACCGCTCACCCCGTCAACCGTTACCATTGTACGGCCATTTTGTATGCTATGCGGGGGTACGGCATAAGGCTGATAACGGATATCGTTCCGTTTATGGTCATCTACCAGTTTCTTCAACACAGCATCTGACTCATTATAAATCAGCAAACCGCCTGTTTCTATTTTATTGATAAAGATGATAAACTGTTCTAAGTAAAAATCAAAAGTCGGAAACACATTAATATGATCCCATGCAATACCCGTAAGAATGGCTACATGCGGAAACAGGAAATGAAATTTGGGTTTTTTTTCAATAGCGCTGGCAGGATATTCATCCCCTTCGCAAACAATCACAGGCGCGTGGGTAATACTGACGGACTGATCAAACCCTTCCACACGGGCACCTACTAAATAATCGAAGTCGCGGTGCAGTTTTTGCAGCACGTGCATGATCATGCTGGTGGTGGTGGTTTTACCATGGCTGCCGCCAACCACTACCCTTTTTTTATTCCGGCTTTCATGGTACATATATTCAGGGAAAGAATAGATTTTCAGTCCCAGTTCTTTGGCTTTGATCAATTCAGGGTTGTCATTTTTGGCGTGCATCCCCAATATCACTGCGTCTAAATCGCTGGTAATCAGTAGCGGGTTCCAGCCGATCTGTTGCGGCAACAGTCCTTCAGCAGCCAGGTTTGTAGTGGCAGGCTCAAAAATTTCATCGTCGGAGCCGGTAACGAAGTACCCCTTTCGTTTAAGCGCTATGGCCAATTGATGCATTACACTACCGCCCACCGCAATAAAATGAACCTTCATTTTCCCTGTTTTTAAGACCCACACATCACATATTAAAGGTATATATGCGATTTATGGGCAGCATTTATTTCCTAAATCTTATCTTTATCTTTGTACGGCCGCAAATTAAGGGCTAAATATCCTATATAACCTATCAAGTATGAAAAAGATTACCATTTTCTTTCTTTTCGCTTTATTGGGAGCGGCTGTATTGTCCTCCTGCAGTTCTACCCGTGGCAGGGGCTGCCCAACTACCAACCCACGTTATTTCAGGATGTAATTTTCAACCATTGTACAAGTGCACATGAACTGGATACCGCTTACTACGACATCACAATTGGATCTTATTAAAAATGCATCAGCAGATAAACCCCAGGTAATTTTTAAACACAGTACACGTTGCGGTACCAGTTCCATGGTATTAAACCGTTTAGAGCGCGCTGCCGTACCTGACAATGTTGATTTCTACTTCCTCGACTTGATCTCGCACCGCGATATTTCCAACAAGATCGCTGAAGATTTTAAAGTGCATCATGAATCACCGCAGGTATTAATCATCAGGGATGGCGAATGCATTTATGATGAAAGCCACATGGCCATTACCATTGATGAAATTGCGGAACAGGCACAATTATAATTACAACATCCTGTCTTTTCTTTTCGTAAATTACTGGTAAATTCAATCGACATGATCATTACTGTCTTCGGCGCCAGTGGCCAGGTAGGAAAATATGTTGTACACCAGGCATTGGACAAAGGATATTTTGTAAGGGCTTTTGGCAGAAACATCGAAGGCCTGATTGACAAGGAATTGCGCGACAAACACTTGCTTACTATTAAAGGATATATTTTTGATGAACAGGAAGTATTGGATGCCATAACAGGCGCCGATGCTGTCATCTCAGTATTAGGCGGCCCTGTTGATGGCTCGGAGAAAACACGCAGCATCGGCATGAAAAACATCATTACCCAAATGGAGCAAGCAGGTGTGAAAAGGATCGTTGCGCTGGGTGGCATGGGCGTATTGAATGACAACCAGGGACAATTCTTAATACATGCGCCGGATTATCCCAAACAATTCAAATTGGTAGGCCTCGAACACCTGCAGGCATTTCAATACCTGCAGCAGTCATCGCTTGACTGGACCTTTGTATGTTCTCCGGATATTTTAAATGAAGGCATCACCGGTAAATATAGCACCAATGCCGATTACCTGCCAGAACCCAATAACGGCCAAATCACAGCGGGCGATCTTGCCTATTTCATGTTGCAGGAAATTACCACCAACAAATACCTTCGTCACAGGGTGGGCATCAGCCGTTTATAGAAAAATAAGCGCGACTGATTTTTATTCTTAATCTTTGTTCCAAGAAAACAAGCATGGAGATTGCCGGATACATTGCAGCATTACTCATTGGTATTTCGCTTGGTCTGATCGGTGGCGGAGGTTCTATATTAACTATCCCGGTATTAGTCTACCTGTTTCACATAGAACCATCACTTGCAACAGGATATTCCCTCTTTATTGTTGGCTGCAGCAGCTTAGCCGGCGCTTACCTCAATTACCGTAAAGGGTATATTAATTTTCATGCAGCCATTTATTTCGGACTCACTTCCATTGTTACCGTTATACTGATCAGGAAATTCCTGTTGCCTGCTATACCGGATCACTTATTCAACGCCGGAAGTTATGTCATAACAAAGTCCCTCGCTATCATGTTGCTGTTTGCGCTGGTAATGATCGTTGCTTCCCTGACCATGCTGAAAAAAGAACCCACAATTCCGACAGCAACATCGGGCAATCATCATTACCTGGGCAAATCCATCCTGCGGGGAATCGAAACAGGGATACTGACCGGTTTACTGGGTGCAGGCGGCGGTTTTATCATCATCCCCGTATTGCTGTTCTCTTTTTATCTTTCCATGAAAGAAGCCATCGGTACATCACTGCTGATCATAGCCATGAATTCGCTGTTTGGGTTTGGTGGCGACCTGTTCCACCACCAGTTTCATTGGCCGCTGTTACTATTGTTCACAGCGATCGCTGTCATGGGCACTTTCCTCGGCAGCCAGTTCAATGATAAGATACCCGGTGACCTGTTGAAAAAAGTATTTGGCTGGCTAATCCTGTTAATGGGCGTGTATATTATCTTCCATGAGTTACTTTTACAGTCATAAAACCACCCCTGCATGTTACACCATCCCTGGCCCTGGTATGTATCAGGTCCGTTAATAGGACTCATGGTGCCAGCATTGTTATTACTTGGCAATAAAAGTTTTGGCATTTCATCATCCTTACGACATATCTGTGCAGCCTGTTTGCCTGCCGGTATTCCTTTCTTTACCTACAATTGGAAAAAAGAGGCCTGGAATCTCTTCCTGGCAGCAGGTGTATTAACAGGCGGCTATATTGCCGCCACCTTCCTGGCTTCACCTGAGCCGGTACAGGTAAATGAAAAATTATTACATGAGTTGCAACAATATGGTATTACCAATCATAAAGGCCTGATGCCGGTTGATATTTTTAACTGGACTACGCTATTTTCTCTCAAGGGACTGCTGTTGATGGTGGCGGGAGGATTCCTTGTGGGTTTAGGAACCCGTTATGCCGGGGGATGCACATCGGGACATGCCATCATGGGACTCAGCAACCTGCAATGGCCATCCCTGGTAGCCACCGTATGTTTCATGATCGGGGGATTTATCATGGCCAACCTCATCCTTCCTTATATCCTTCAATTATAAACAATGCAGCAGCCAATAAACACCAATACAGATTTTGAAGTACGCTCCCTGGATACCGTTGATCCGAATGACAATGAACTGCAGCATCCCTGGTGGCATCAATTAAAATATTTACTGGCGGGAACAGGTTTCGGCATCTTACTTGTCAAGTCTGAAGTAATTTCCTGGTTCAGGATACAGGAAATGTTCCGGTTGCAAAGCTTTCACATGTATGGTGTTATCGGATCTGCGATAGCTGTTGGCGCCTTGTCGGTCTTCCTCATTAAACATTTTAACATCAAAACCATTGATGGAGAAAAAATAACACTGCACCCCAAACAATTCAACAAGGGACAAATCTTTGGCGGACTGTTATTCGGTTTTGGCTGGGCGCTTACCGGTGCCTGCCCCGGTCCATTGTTTGCACAAATAGGAACAGGCGCCACCGTAGTGAGTATAACATTGTTGAGCGCTATAGCAGGAACATGGGTATATGGATTGATCAGAGCAGGCTTACCCCACTGATCAGGCATAAGGTATTTCAATGACCATTGCACTGGCGCCACCGCCGCCATTACAGATACCGGCAGCTCCTGTTTTTCCGCCGTGTTGTTTTAATACAT
>JBHAFM010000176.1:0-2700 GCA_041856175.1 Sediminibacterium sp. | reverse complement strand
GTGGGCCTGCCATTGCGAAGGCGATCATCACTGAGATTAGATAAGGTTTTCTTAAAATAACTGATTCCCTGTTCCTCATTTCCCATTTTACAATTATTGGGGTATGTTTGCCCGTCTATAAAAACCAAGACCGATATGCAGTTTAAAAGGATTAATAACATCGTTGGATGGATCGTATGCCTGCTTGCCTGTACCGTTTACATTTTAACAGCCGAAGCCGGAGGCAGTTTCTGGGATTGCGGCGAGTTTGTGAGCAGTTGCTTCAAGTTGCAGATACCCCACCCGCCGGGAGCGCCTTTATTTGTCATATTAGGAAGGTTCTTCATTATACTGTTTGGTGATAACCCCATGGGTGCCGCCAAAGCGGTGAATATCATGAGCGCACTGGCCAGCGGGTTTACTATTTTATTTCTTTTCTGGACCATCACCCATTTCGCCAGGCGTATCGTTAATGTAAAAACAAGCGATATATTAACTTCATCGCAGGCCTGGGCCATCATGGGAGCCGGTGCGGTGGGAGCTTTTGCTTATACGTTCAGCGATTCATTCTGGTACAGCGCTGTGGAAGGTGAGGTATATGCCATGTCATCCTTCTTTACAGCTATCGTGTTCTGGGCTATCCTCAAATGGGAGAACCATGCAGATGAGCCGGGTGCCGACCGCTGGATCGTTTTCATATTCTTTATGATGGGATTGTCGATCGGCGTTCACTTACTGAACCTGCTTACCATTCCTGCCATCGTCATGGTATATTATTTCCGCAGAAGGGAATCATTCAATTATGAAGCCATCCGTAAATGGTTCATCCGCATTGTGGTCGTAGGCGGTATACTTGCTTTTTTACTGGCACTGATCGTTGCCAATAGTGAGACCAGCGAAGAGAGAGGCATCAGTATGGATGGAACACTGTCGGGATTAGTGATCCTGGGCGTTTTGGCCGGCATCGGGTTGCTGCTGCTTGTAGAACGTTACAAGAAAGGACAAAAAGCTTACTACGGCGGCATCTATATTTTCTTCATCATTGGTTGCGCCATCACCGGCCTGGTGCAGGTTGGCGTGATACAGTATTCGGTTAAAATGGCCGGTACATTTGACCGCTGGTTTGTCAACGGATTTGGCCTGCCTTTCTTCTCTGGATTTACTTTCTTCTTTATACTAATAGCCGCATTGATCTGGTACGGGTTTAAAGTGGCGGCGAAAAAAGGATGGCCCTACCTGCGGCTGACCTTGTGGTGCATTGCCTTCATGCTGATCGGTTACAGCACGTATGTTACCACCATGATCCGCAGTAATGCCAACCCGGCAGTGGATATGTATAATGTGGATAATCCGATGAGCTTAGTGGGTTATCTCGGACGCGACCAGTACGGTGATTTTCCATTGATCTATGGCCAGAAATTTACAGCCGACCTGAAAGACGTGAAAAATACCGGTATGCGTTACCAGAAGGCAAGGGATAAATACATAGAGATTGGTCCTGACAGAAAATACATCTATGCTCCCGAAGATAAAATGGTATTCCCGCGTGTATGGGATGCCAGTAATGAGCAAAACCATGCTGATTACTACGCCTATTACCTTGGTATCAATAAAATGAAAGACGGCACTTACGAAAGGGCGCCCAACCAGGTAGATAATGTGAAATTCTTTGCAGGGTACCAGTTCTACTGGATGTACTTCCGCTATTTCATGTGGAATTTCTCCGGTAAGCAAAATGATAACCAGGGCATCTTTGCAGGCAATGTAAGGGATGGCAACTGGATCACCGGTATCCCTTTTATCGATAATGCCATGTACGGCGATCAGAGTATGATGCCCGATAGCCTGAAACATAATAAGTCGAACAACAAACTGTTCCTGTTACCATTGATCCTGGGCCTGATTGGTCTTTTCTACCAGTTCCAGAAACGCGGTGATGATGGTGTTTCCAATTTTCTCATGTTCTTCTTTACCGGTTTCGCCATCATCATTTACCTTAACCAGGCCGGTTACCAGCCACGTGAGCGTGACTATGCCTATGTGGGTAGTTTCTATGCATTTGCTGTATGGATAGGGCTGGGTGTATTAAAAGTGCGCGACTGGTTTGGCAAAGGCCTGTCGCAGGTTACAGCAGCTTCATTGGCCACCGTCGTGTGCTTATTAGCTGTGCCTGCACTGATGGCACAGCAGGAGTGGGACGATCACGACCGCAGCCAAAAAGAACTGTCGCGCGACCTCGCCAAAGACTACCTCGAAAGTTGTGCACCAAATGCCATCCTGTTCACCTATGGCGATAATGACACTTATCCTTTATGGTATGCACAGGAAGTGGAAGGTATTCGTCCCGATGTCCGCGTCATCAACTACAGTTTATTAGGGATTGACTGGTACATCAATCAATTGCGTTATAAAGTAAACCAGAGCGATCCAATCGATGTGATCTGGTCGGCCGACCAGATAGAAGGGGATAAAAGGAATTATATCCTATACCGCCCCAAACCTGGTATTCCGGAAGACAGGTATTACGACATGTATGACCTGATGAAAAACTATGCAGGTAGCGATGATCCTGCTAAGATGGAAGACAGGGGTGGCGGAGAAAGTGTCAACACATTCCCCGTAAAAAAAATGGCTGTCCCGGTTGATAAAGCCCTGGTATTGAAAAACGGCACCGTTAATGCAACAGACAGTGTGGTGAATGAACTGCGTTTCGAAGTACCC
>JBHAFM010000175.1:0-4669 GCA_041856175.1 Sediminibacterium sp. | reverse complement strand
TTGCGCCCCTCGAACCGTATATAGCCGTAGCGGATGCATCTTTCAACACTTCAATCCGTGCTATATCTGAAGGATTAAGATAATTGATACTGCTTACAAACATGCCATCTACCACATATAAAGGGTCGTTGTTGTTAACCGTTCCGATGCCGCGAATCCGGATGGTTCCTTCACTTCCGGGTGAACCTGAGTTAGATGTAACCATTACACCTGCCGCCCTTCCCTGTAATGCCTCTGCAGCGTTAATGGGAGTCGCTTTTGATAGGTCTTTCGCGCTTACTGACGATATAGCTCCTGTTAGATCTGATTTTCTTTGTGTACCATAACCTACCACTACTACTTCCCCCATATTTGTATTGGCCGGGGAAAGCGTAACATTAATGGTGTTATAATTGCCAACAGTAACCTCTTTGGGTTCAAGTCCTACAAAGGAAAAGACTAAAACGGAAGAGGCTGAAGGAGCATTGATGGTGAAGTTTCCCTGTCCGTCTGCCAGTTTCGTGTTTTTTGTACCTTTCACCTGAATGCTGGCACCTGTTAAGGGATTTCCTTTGTCGTCTAAAATTTTTCCGTGAATGCTTTGTTGGGCAACTGCATCAAAGACAAGAAGAAGAAATGTAGCTTGCAGCAGCAAGTGTCTTGCAGTCATACCCCATAGCCTTTTGGGTGTAAGCGTTTTTTTCATAATTTGCAGCAATTTTAATTGTTAAGAAGACAGTTTAAATTTTACTGAACCGGTAAATGCGCCAACATTGCCGGTTCTTTTTTTATACTGGGTATTTATAAAATATTACTACAGTCGCCGCCATCAAGATTTAAACATCCAAACGACTTTATCCCCTAAATTCCCGGTCTTTTCAAATGGTCGCAGGGTATGATCATGCTCATTGAATTCTTTCGCTTGCCTGCTGTTACAGTGTCCTCCGCAGTAAAGGTGCATGGTGGTAAACAGTAACTCAAGGGGAGTGGGATTGGACTTTTCAAAATGCCCTTTGGGGAAGATGGTTATAATACCAAACGTTAGTACGAGCTTCCGCACCGGCATTTTGCGGCTGCTGTGTTTTAAAAACTGTTCTGGTGAAGTTTGAACGATTTTTCTTTTCATATAGCAATTGCAATGGAAAATATTAATAATTAAATATTTTCCTACCCTAAAGTAACTGGAAAATATTTATAAAATAAAATTTTCCAGTTACTTTTTTTTGCTACACAGTGGTTTTTGCAACACTTGCAGCGAAAGTGTTGAAAATCAAGGCTATTCCGTTGACCGAAGAACGAAAAGGGCGCTCAACGACCGTTTGCATAGTTAATCTTTGTTCACCAATATCACTTTTACCAGCCCCAACAAACCTGAAGGCTGCAATTTTGAATCGGCTCTGTATAAAGGAAAAGACGTAAAGGTGATCTTTTGCTTTACATCAGGCTGAGCATCGCCAATCAGGCGATTCACCCATAGGTTGGTGACTTTAATTTCCACTTTATTTTCACCTGGTTTTAGCACATTGGTCACATCCACACGGTAAGGCTTTTTCCATACTACGCCAAGAAACTTTCCATTCACCACAACCTCTGCGAGGTTCTTCACATCACCTAAGTCCAACCAAAGTTGTGAACCTTTGCTGATAGTATTTGCCTGGATATTGATGGTCTTTGTGTAGGTAGCAGTACCTGAAAAATATTTTATACCGTTGTCGCTGCTTTCTGTGTAAGAAGTCAACTTATCGAACGTTGCACTGGCCGGCGCACCACGATGGGGTTGAAAGGCTACGTTCCAGGGACCTTCAATAGTTGCTACTTCTTCTTCGGTTGTATGGGGAATCGTAACAGACGTTTTTGTTGTAGGTGATTGGAACACGATGAATACTGCATCATTGGGCGTTAGGTTCAGCGAAACAGTGGTGCGTCCGTTAGCAATAACGTAAGAAGCAGGTTCTGCTTTTCCTGTTTCGGGATGCCAGATTTGCGGCACTTTGCCACTGACACGTAATGTTGCCTGCACATTTTGGCTTGTATTGTTACGGTTATTGACCCAGTAAATATCGCCATCTGCCAATTTTCGATGCACGTACATAAGCCTGGTACTGTCCTGCGGTTTGGTGTATTGAAAATCAGGTTGAATTTTTAAACCATTCAGCGCCTCCTGAATAGTCATACCCGTATAGATTTTTCCTGCAGCTGCTGCTGAACTGCGATGCGTGGCCCACACTTCATTTACCAAACGCTGGAATTCGGTTTCATCATCTTGCCGGCTGGCATCACTCTCTGGTTTTACACCGCTGATGGTAGCACCGGCTTTTACTAACTGTGCTATTTTACGAAGCACTGGTAACGACATTTTTTTGACATTGCTATCCAATACAAGCAACCGGTAACTCATACCCGATGGTGTTACAAGCTTTCCTTCTTTCACCGTTAAAAGGTTGATCAATGCATCGGGATTGATAAAATCGTAGTTGTAACCTTCCGGAATGTCGGGCAGTTTTCTTCCAAAAAGGCCTGTTATATTGTTGTCCTCACCATAGTAGTAAACTATATCTGCTACAAACTTTCCCTGCTGCAGCAGGTAAGAATTACGAGCCAGGTAATCCGTCCAGGCTTTTGCCTGATTTGCCCAGGTCTCATGACGGGTAAACCACTGACCAAAAGGTCCAAGGCTAATTCCGGGAATTTTATCATCCACCGGCTGATGTACCGAAGTGTGAATAACAAAGCGGTTCAGGCCACTGGCCAGTTCCAGATCAGCCGTGGGTTTTAAATTGCCAGGATAGTATGACCAGGCTGTGCCACTCCAGCCGGCAGCAGTAAAGGATTCAGCGGCCACCAGATTTTGTCCATAGATGTGTGCCACCGATGCTGACTCACGAATATCGGCTTCTGCCATGGTGGTAGGGGATCCCCCAGCAGTCCACATGGCTGCCATGGGTATTGCCGCCTTGCGTTTTACATCCATTCCATCCACGACAAACACACGGCCGTTCTCATGTGACTCGGTATAGCGTTTCATGCCGTATTTAGCCAGTATGTCTGTAAGCTGGTCATAGTGATTTTCGGCAATCAGCTCGGCAATGGTTTTGCGGAAATCCCACAAGAATTTATCACTCTCATCTGCGCTTTTTATAATAGCTCCGGTCAGCACGGGCATCCAGGTTAGCAAACTATAGCCACGCCTTCTTTGAAACTCTTCTGCCATCTTTGGCGTCCAGTTATTCTGTCCGGCCTCATAGCTATCAGTGACCATGTATTGCAAGCCCCTCTTTCCCATCAGTCCGGCGGTAGCCTCTTTGTATTGATCCAGATAATTTTCAAAATAATCTTTAACGGCGCGGGCATTCAGTTTGTCCACCTCCAATCCTGTAGCTTCCGGCGAAGCGGGATGATTTTGCTTACCGGTGAGCGAATAACCAAAGCGAATAATTTTCCAATTACCGGAAGGCGGTGTCCAGCTCAGGGTGCCATCACTGTCCATCTTTCCGGTTAAATCAATGACTTCCGTTTCAGCAATTACATCCGTGGTAGCAGGCGTAGGATGCTGAGCCAGATCGTATGCGGCCGCGTAGCCGGCTTTCTCTTCAAAGCGGTTGATGCGGGTCACGGGATGCAACACGATTTCCGCTATATTGGTTCCGGCAGGAGGCTTTGGCGCCCGGCCACTTCCGCCCATCAGGGCAGCATAGTTCATCGGGGCCGGTGGATTTTTAAATGTTACACGGAAGTATTTGGCAGTTATGGCCGGAAAGGAGATGGTTTGTTGCGCCACACCACCAACTGGAATAAACGTTATCCTGCGGAAATTCACACCATCGTCGCTAATCTCCAAACTGCGATCATCGGAGGGATCAGCGATGCCAAAAACACTTCTTGTTCCGCCACCAACAACAGTAACGGCTTTAATAGTTTGCGGTTGTGCAAATTCATACTGTATCCAGGCATAACCTTTTACAGTATCAGAAGGTAAAAGACTGGAGGTAGCCAAATCTCCATCGGTGAGTTGCGTTAAAGTAAAATTGCCACCACTGGAAGTAACGTTTGGATTCAATTCAGTTGAAGAAACATCGGCTGCCGGGAGACGATACGCAACCACGGAAATGTCCTGGTAATACTGGGGGAGCTCTGTTACAGTGGCAAAAAAATTTGGCTGATATGGTAAATTCTGAAAGACACCCGTTGTTGACGGCGGCTTGGGCAACCTACCGGTAAAAGGCAGGCTACCTTTCACCCGAACCTCGCTCCATACAATTTTTTTCATCCCATCTTTTACCCGCACCCACGGGCCACCGCTTTCGCTCCAGCCGGGTGAGCCGGCAACGGCCATTTCCAAACCTAAGGAGTCAGCAAGTTTTGTGGTAAACAGAAAGGCATCTTTCCATTCCGGTGTCATGAAGTTTAGCGGCTTTTCCACAATTTGTGGCGTAACAATAGCCGCATCAAAATTCTGAAAACCACCGATTCCACTGCGGTGCATCCACATAAGGTCTTTGCGAATGCCATCTTTGGCAATGTTGCCCTTCATCCAATGCCACCACACACGGGGACGGGCAGCATTGCCGGGTGAAAGAAATTCCCTGTAGAGCATATTATTTAATATTTCTTTCTTTTGTGCGAAGGACGAAAGACAAAGAAGAACTATACCCGGGAAAAAGACGATTTTTTTCATTGCTTAATTTTTTTT
>JBHAFM010000174.1:0-7518 GCA_041856175.1 Sediminibacterium sp. | reverse complement strand
CCAGCACTTTGAACTTTGCCATCTCCAGCAACCCGAATAAGGTGTCACGGCTTTCCTTGCTTCGTGTAATCAAACTGCCAAATACAAAATAGGCAGCGTTCGAAAGCACTGATTCAAAACATTCTTCCCACTGGATATTATCCCAGGCTACCGGCCTGACGATGTCATAAATAACTTCGTTATGATCTCCGATAGTAGCATTAACAATCCCGGTAGGCAGCTCGAAATCCATTTGAACGAAAGCAGTGGAGATATCATTATTTTCCAGCAATTGGATCAGCCCTTTTCCATACTCATCCAGGCCAACCCTGGATATCATGGCCGGGTTCATGCCCAGTTTTTTCAAATGGTACGCTACATTCATAGGCGCCCCTCCCGGCAGGCTGGCAGTTGGCAGCAGATCCCATAAGATCTCTCCGAAACAAATGGCGGGATAATTTTTTTCAGGCAAGCTCATAATAATGGTTATTATGTTAGGATCGATATTATTAATGCAGCACCAATGTGTGTTCTATCTGCTCCAGTGATTTTCCTTTTGTTTCAGGCATTACTTTCCAGACAAAAATTAACTGGATACACATCATCATGCAGAAAAAGAAAAAGGTATTACCACCTCCTGCTTTTTCGGCCAGGTAAGGGAACGAGAATGCAATGACTGCGGCCATTACCCAATGGGTAGTACTCCCCAGTGTTTGTCCCTTTGCCCGTACCTGGTTTGGAAATATTTCTGAAATGAAAACCCAGATCACTGCACCTTGTGAAAAAGCAAAAAAGGCGATATAGATAAACAGGAACAGGGGTACGGACCAACCGTTAAAACTGCCGGCATAAAAAGAATAGGCAACCATACCCAGCGTAAATATTAAACCAAAAGAGCCTATCAGCATCAGGGTCCTTCTGCCAATACGGTCAATAAAATTCATGGCCAGTAAAGTGAAAGAGAAATTGATCAGTCCGAGTCCAACTGTAGATAATAAGGAAGCGCTCCTGCCTAAGCCTGTCATTTCAAATATGCGTGGAGAATAATAGATAATGGCATTGATCCCCGATACCTGGTTGAATACGGCAAAAAGTATGGCCAGCATAACGGGTGTTTTGTACCTTTTAGAGAACAAAGGTTCTTGCAGCAGGCTTGCTTTTTCTTCCTCGTCGGTCTCCTGTATCTCCGATATGATCGTATCTGCTGTATCAGGGTTGATGATTTTAAAAATTTCACGCGCTTCTTCAACCTTGCCCTTTTTTGTTATTAGCCATCGTGGGCTTTCGGGTACGAACCGTAACAGGAGCAGGAAGATGGCTGATGGTATGGCCTGGATGCCCAGCATGAAGCGCCAGGAATGTTCGCCCGCGAGACCTATCAGGTAATTGGACAGGTAAGAAACCACGATTCCGAATACCACATTGAACTGGAACAGGCCAACCAATTTGCCCCTTTTCGCGGCGGGAGAGATTTCAGAAATATATACCGGTGCCGTTACTGATGAAGCACCTACACCCAGCCCCCCCAATAAACGAAACAGTAAAAAGACATACCAGTTGGTAGACATGGCCGTACCTAGGGAAGAAACCAGGTATAAAAAGGCAATGATGTACAGTGTTTTTTTACGACCCAAACGGTCTGAAGGAAGGGCGCCAACCAAAGCACCGATGATGGTACCGATTAAAGCAATGGAAACTGTTAGTCCATGTTGCACCGTGTTGAGCGACCAGTATTGTTGGATGGATTGCTCTGCACCAGATATAACTGCAGTGTCAAAACCAAAAAGGAAACCCCCGAGGGCAATCACAAGTGACCAGAGAAATACGTTTTTCTTGTTCATATGGCAATTAGCTAGACGACCAAATTATGCCGGTCACCCGCTAATGCTTTTTGAAATAATATCAGATTTTAAGAAAATCGTTTTTTTTATGAATTTCTTATAAACATTTGATTATTAAATATTTACATAATTAATAAACTTTGCTTGAACAATTCTTTTATAATTTTGTTCCCTTTTTATATAAAATCATTTCCTGCTCACTTGGCGCAAAGGGGTACTTTTCCGATGCAGAACGGTATTTGAAAAAAAATGGTACCGGATTATACCCGCCTTTTAAAAAAATATCCCAATTTACCCACATGATTGTGTTGTCGATTGCCAAAACGAATGCCGTGTTTCCCAAACTGACCAGGCAGTTTACTGGCCTCCTGCTGGTACCGGTTATCCTTATGGCCCTGGTTTCATGCGCTGGTAATAATGCTGAAAAAAAATACAGGATCGGTTTTGCCCAATGTACCGGCACTGAAAACTGGAAAAAGGCAACCCGGGAGGGCATGCAGAGAGAGTTATCCTTTCACCCCGGTACGGAGTTGATCTATAAGAGTGCGAAGGATAGCAGTGAGCTCCAGGTGAAGCAGATCAAGGAGCTTTTACAGCAAAATATCGATATATTATTAGTATCCCCTAATGAAGCCCAACCCCTGACCCCTGTTGTTGAGGAAGCTTTCAATAAAGGTATTCCGGTAGTGGTGATTGACAGGAGGATATCTTCCAGCCTGTACACCAGTTATGTAGGGGTGGATAATTTTGAGATCGGTAAAATGGCGGGGAATTATATTGCCAATAAATTTCACGATTCCCCAAATGTCAATGTTATTGAAGTGATCGGATTGCAGGGTTCCACCCCTTCCAGTGAACGCCACCGTGGGTTCTTAGAGGGAATTAGTATCAATCCGCATATTCATATCAAAGCCCGTTTGTATGGTAATTGGCTCCAGGAAAAATCTGCTGAAGCATTTTTGAAAATAAAAGACCAGTTATCGGCAGGTGATGTTGTTTTTGCCCAAAACGACCCGATGGCATTGGGGGCTTATGAAGTGTACCAGCAACTCGGAATTGAAAAGATGGCGCATTTTATTGGGGTGGACGGATTGGCCGGGCCGGGAGGGGGTATTCAGTTTGTTTACGATAAAGTACTTGATGCCACTTTCTTAAATCCAACCGGCGGGGAAGAAGCCATCCAGCTCGCCTTTAAAATCTTGAACAAGGAATTCTTCAACAAAGAAAATATCCTGCCAACCGTAGTAATAGATTCTACCAATGTCAGGATCATGAAATTACAAACGGATAAGATCAATACCCAGCAGAAGGACATTGAAAAACAACAGGCTTTATTGCAGGAGCAGCACCGTATTTATAACACACAAACCAATCTCTTATACTCCACCATCATAGGCCTTATCCTTGCCCTTATATTGGGGGGGATTGTCTTTTTTGCTTTAAGGAATAACCGGAAAATCAACCGGCGCCTGGCAGCACAAAATGAAGAGATCCTGTTGCAGAAAAACCAGCTGGTAGAAATGACTGTCAAAGCAAAAGAGGCAACAGATGCCAAGTTTAATTTCTTTACCAATATCTCCCATGAATTCAGAACACCCTTAACCCTGATCCTTGGCCCTTTAGAAGATACCTTATCATCTCCCAAACTTCCTTTCGTCATTAAAAATAACCTTTCGCTCATTCACCGGAATGCCATACGCCTTTTACGCCTGATCAACCAGCTGATGGACTTTCGCAAGATTGAAGAGAGCAAGATGATGCTCAAAGCCTCTGAAAATGACATTACAGCGTTTGTAACAGAGATCACCAGTGCGTTCCAGGATATTGCCCGTAAAAAACTGATCTCATTTAATGTTACGAGCCTGGTAAGGGATCTGACCCTGTGGTTCGATGTAAATATGCTCGATAAAGTACTGTTTAATCTGCTCTCCAACGCATTTAAGTTTACCGGTGATCATGGTATCATCAATGTAACAATTGACAAAAACACGGAACGCAATATGGCCGTTATCAGGGTAACCGATTCGGGGGTTGGGATGACACAGGATGAAGTAGAGCATGCATTTGACCTGTTTTACCAGGGACACAACACTTCTTTTAAAGGCACAGGATTGGGATTGTCCTTATCAAAAGAACTCATTACCCTGCACCACGGCACCATCGCTATTAAAAGTGAGAAATGGAAAGGAACTACTTTCGAAGTTAGCCTGCCAATTGGCCAATCGCACCTCGAGCCCAATGAGATATTGTCAGAACGACCTTCTATGGCTGCTACTTATGAGGACATAAAAATATATACCACGGATGTTGAACCAATCTCGTCGCAAAAAGACATTACTGCTCCTGTCGCCAAAAAAGACCATTCTGTTTTGATTATAGAAGATAGTGATGACCTGCGCACATTTCTGAAAAGGCGTTTGGGCGATCATTACGAAATACATGAAGCAGAAAACGGCACTGCCGGGATCGCCCTTGCCTATGATATTGTTCCGGACCTTATTATTTCAGATATTATTTTACCAGGCCAGACTGGTTTACAGATCACAGAAACGCTCAAACAGAATATCCGCACTTCCCATATTCCCATCATCCTGTTAACCGCCAGGGGCAGTATAGAAGACCAGATCATCGGGATCAAGCTAAGTGCTGATGCATTTATTGTGAAGCCGTTTAACCTTGAATACTTAGAAGAGACCATCAAAAACCTGTTAAAGAACAGGGCGCTCTTAAGAGAACATTATACAAGTGAATTACCTACCGAGGCAAGATCCAATTCTTCCAATAAAATCGATAGAAAATTCATCAATGAATTTACCGCCATCGTTGAAAACAATTTATCGAACGAGGATTTCTCAGTAGAAGATATATGCAGGGAAATAGGCATTTCACGGGTACAGTTATACAGAAAGGTGAAGGCATTGATTGGTTACAATGTGAATGATTATATCTTAACTGTGCGCCTGCAAAAAGCAAAATTTTTATTAGTCAATGAAGACATGGCTGTTTCTGAAGTTGCCTTTAAAGTTGGGTTCTCCTCCCAGGCATACTTCTCAACTGTGTTCAAATCAAAATTTTCAGTAACCCCTTCTGAATACAGGGAAAAGAAAAAGACAGGAAATAAATAAACCACTGAAAGTTTAAGAAAGCAGCCACACCGGGCTTACTGTTTCAGGCGTTTTCATTCTTTCCGCTATTTTCCGGTAACGGTCGGCCAGGGTACATAAATATTCCTGGGCCTTAGCAGAATAATCTTTCAGTCCGCTTAGTTTATCGATATGCCAAAGGTCTGTAAGGTGCTGAATGATATTGGCATAATCGAAAGTAGTATAGATTCCCATCTTCTGTGTAATGGCAGAAAAACGTGCAAACAGGTGATCACTTTTCACATTGTCCATCAATATTGCAGGCATGGTGATCTGCTTCTTCATCATTTTTTCAAAAGCCAGTAAGGCGCCGTCCGGATCTATTTCAAATATTTTGGCCATAAATTTCTTATAGGCTTTTTCATGCCTGGCTTCATCGCCTGCAATGGTCTTACATATCCTGGATAATGTTTCATCGCCTGCCTTATGGGCAAGTTTGCCGGTATTTACGTGTGAGATCTTGGTGGCCCTTTCCTGGAAGGAAGTATAAATCATAGCCTGGTAGGGGTCCTGTTCGGTTTTTGGATCAAATCCATTATAAATAAGGTTATGGATCGTGATCTCTACCTGTTTCATATCTGCCCTTCCGGAGAGGTAGAGGTATTTGTTCAAAAGGTCGCCATGACGGTTCTCTTCAGATGTCCAGGCACGTGACCAGCGTACCCAGCCTTTATTGCTCACTAAGTTGCCTTCTTCATTGATCCCTTTCAGTAAATTAAAAAAAGTCTGGTAACTGGGTAATGCCTCTTCCGTGATCATATTACCTACCAGGGATGTGATCACTTCGCCGGGGATAGCTGCCGTTCTTTTACGCAACTGAGCTACCTGCTCCAATGCATCTTCCCGTGTCATATCCGGCAGGAAGTCTGTCGGCTGCCAGCATTCCTGCGGGTCAACCAATATGGTATCTACTGCATGGCCCACCATTCCTTCCAGTTGGCTAATAACTTCCATGTTCTTTTCCAGCTCATTCATACCAGGTTTTACAAAATGCAGCATATAGTATTATTTACTCTGGTATTTTCTACCCACCAAAGAAAAGCAAAGGTAGTTGTTAAATAGCAGACCCTGCGCCAATTGTGTGTGAAAGTTAACGCGCGACGATTATAAACTTATATGATCAGGGGGAAGTTGGTACAACCATTGTTCGGAAGGTCAGGTTAATTCTTGGATGCACCACTTTTGCACTTTTGGGTAAAGCATGCAGCCAGTTTGATTGTGTAGCATCTTTCATTACTAAAAGGCTTCCATGCTCCAACAAAAAAGAACGTTTTTCTGCTGTGGACTTATGCCTGAAATCAAATCTTCTTGCTGCGCCAAAGCTTAATGATGCAATGGCGCCATTTTTAGCCAGTGCCTTTTCACCATCACTATGCCAGGACACACTTTCATTGCCGTCGTGGTAAAGATTCAGCAGGCAGGAATTAAAATTTGTGCCAGTCAGCCGTTCTGCCAGCTTTTTTAATTCGAGCAGTTCACTTGTCCAGTTTAATGCACGCCTGGTGGTATTGGAATAGGTATAATCATAGCCGGCATCTCCATACCAGGCTACTTTCCGTTTGGTGATGATCTTCTTTCCGAACAATACAGCTTCATCATTCCGCCATTCAATAGTAGCAAGCAAAACGGCAAAGTAGTGGTTTGCCTCCTGTTGCGTCATTACTATGCCGAAATAGTTGACCGTGCCATCATATGGCAACAGGTTTTCCCTGCTATCGCTGCTGAACAGGTCCATAGTTTGCTTTCCAGGTTTTATAGGTTGCTTTCAGGCAATGTTTTCTTTTTCATTCGCTTTCCTAAGCTGCATGTGAGCATGTCGTATATTTTCAGTAGCCGGTGGCCGCCGAGCACCAGTATGCCCCGCCTGATCAATGAGCAAAGTTTAGCTGAATTCACTGCTGTATGCAAGATCATTCTGCATTTATTTTAGCAGCCTCCCAGCCAATCATCATTGTCTTGCGGGTGCTTCCCCAATGGTATTGCCCGATTGTACCGGTGGATTGGATGACCCGGTGACAGGGAATAAGAAAAGCAACAGGGTTATCGCCGATGGCCGAGCCAACCGCTCTTGATGCTTTGGGGTTGTTGATTTCTTCTGCAATGCTTCCATAGGTAGCAAGCCGTCCCATTGGAATTTTCAACAGGGTATCCCACACTTTGATCTGAAAATCTGTTCCTTTCAGGTGCAGCTTTACCTGGTTAATCTTCTTCCAGTCCTGCGTAAAGATGTACAGCGCATTTTGCTGGATGATATCAACCACCTGCCTGAATTGCGCGTTGGCAAAATTTTGCTGCAGTTCCTGTAATGCCTGTTGTTCATCATCGGCAAATGCCATGTGGCAGATGCCTTTGAAGGTGGAGGCGACCAAAATATTCCCGAAAGGACTTTCCGCATAGCTATAGTTGATGGCTAAGTTTTCGCCTCCGTTTTTATATTCTCCCGGTGTCATTCCTTCAATATTAATAAACAGGTCGTGCAAACGGCTTGTGCCCGAAAGCCCGGTTTCATAAGCGGCGTCAGATAATGTTGCCTGTTTTTCCTTTAATATGCTTTT
>JBHAFM010000173.1:0-29734 GCA_041856175.1 Sediminibacterium sp. | reverse complement strand
TTAAGCCACATCTGGCGGCTGTTCTGCAGTAGGCAGGTAACAATGTACCAGGTCCGTTGACCGGTTGGCCAATAAATGTGTTGAATGAGTTGTTAACGCTGCAATATTCCAATCGTTTCGGTGATCGGTATATTCAGCCGAAATAAACTTGACTGTAGAGGAATTGGAACCGTGTTTTTTGCTTCCCTGCGTATGTTGCAGGTCATACGCCAATTTGAAGAACTCATCGCGCGCGTTCATGATATGCATCTTACTATGATAGGGGATACAACGAAGTTCAATACTGTCATTATAAATACGCTTGGCTACATACTTATAACTTACGCCATTTACCTGCATCTCCCCGTCTACCCGTTCAAACTGGCTGTCGTTGGTATAATAAGGAAGGTTGGTAGGAACTTTAATGGTAATAAAGTCATTTTCATTGTAATGATCCGTATCCAGCTCTGCTTCGAGTTGTATAGCAGCCCTGTTCTCAAAGTAGTCGGCTATTAATCTGTAGCCAAACCAATTAAACATAAGCATACTTAGCAGAAATATGGATGCAATCTTTCTCAATAGGCGTAAATATAATAAAATTTAAGGTTTAACAAAATAAGTTTTCTGGTCAGGGCCAACGCCCGTAATAGTAAGTTTTTTCCAATGAGGGGGCAGTTTTGAGGGTAATTGCGCGATGCCTTTTGAAGTGATTTCCAGTCCGCCGAATCCCATTAATAAACTCTGGATAATTCCCCCGGCCCCTGTGGCAAAATAAGGGTTAGTACCTCCTTTGGTCTCAGCGATAACCCGGAAAGGGGGATTCAGGTTGGGTATATAAGCGTCCTTAAAAAAATGATAGGCTTTTTCGCCATCGCCCAACCGGGCGTATAATAAAGTAAAAACTGCTTGTGTCATGGCAGGTGTGCCTTCATTGGATACGCGTGTTTCATAATACGCCAGGTCCTTCTTGATCTGTTTAATATCTGTTATTTCTTTCAGCGGATAAGCCAAAAGGTTTACATCTGCTTGCTTAATCCCTTCTCCATGGTAAGTTGCATGTTCCTTTGTAACGCCATTATCCATTTTTAATATCGGGATATTATTGGCAACCTGCATCCAGTCAGCATCGGGTGTTAGCCCTAACAATTTTGCTGCCTCTGTTGCATATTGAAGATTTGCTTTTGCAGCCGCATTGGTCCATGCATTGTTGTCAACATTCTCCGCCCATTCATCCGCGGCCACTACATTTTTGATTTCATATTTACCAGGACCATTCCGTTCTACCCTGCTACTCCAGAAAGCAGCTGTCTCTTTTAATACCGGCCAGCCTTTTTCTTTGAGCCATTCCTTATCCTGCGTTACACAATAATAGTTCCAGGCAGCAATACCTACACAGGCTGTGATATGGTGCTCAAAGGGACCACTCAATGCCCATACGGGCGTTTCTTCTACCCCCGTAGCAGCACTCTCCCAGGGAAACATGGCTCCCCGATACCCATGGTTAAATGCATTTCGTCTGGCTGCTTCAAGGCGTCGGTACCTGTATTCCACAAGACTCTTTGCCATTTCAGGATGCAGGACCAGTATGGACGGGTACATCCATAATTCCGTATCCCAAAAAACATGGCCATTGTACCCAAGGCCGGAAAGTCCCATTGGAGAGGGGCTCATATCTGTTCCTTCACGTACAAATGAGTAGAGGTGGTAAAGCATGTTATGTATATCTTGCTGTGCCTGGTCATCTCCTTCTACAACAATATCACTTTTCCATAATTCGTCCCACGCTTTGTTGTGAAAACCAATCAATCGTTCGCGGCCTTCCAGTTTGGCAAAGATGGTCATCCGTTCTGCTTCATTCAACGGGTCGTCGTGGTGTGCAGAAGTAATGGAAGTGCCTGCAATGGAAAAATGATAGCTTTCCCCCGCCTTAATTTGCTTACTGAATTTCATGAGGTGCATGTTATTGTCCCACATCTCATGAATAACCCTGGGTTCCTGCCCATGCGGTTCGCTGAATAAAAACGTATTGGAAGCACACATAAGCAATTTACCCGTAGGGCTTTTAGCCGACGAAGTGAGCAGGCTGATCACCACATGCGGCCGGTCGATCTCGTTATAATAATTCTGCACATCTTTTAAAGCATCGGGTGCTTCCATCACACTGGCGCCCCCCAATGTAATATCTTTCTTTGCAGTTACAGCAACATCCATCAGCACTGTGAAAGGTAAATGCCGAAGCGAGTAATACGTATAAGTTACTTCAGCCTTATCCCCATAGCTGAAAGAAGTGGTAAAACCAGCATGCTGCATATCCAATTCCTGCTTCATGTTCCTGGCATCAGTTGTGCCAATACGGTGACCGTCAATATCCAACTGCATATTCAGCAGGTTAAAACTCCGCAGGAAATTACTTACCCTTCCACGCCCATACAGGTCGTAAGCCCCAGCCAGTACCACATCTTTTACTTTAAAAGGCTCCGGAGAAGACACAATACCAATCATCCCATTGGCCACTGTGACCCCATAATAACCAGCAGGATCTATTTTATTGGTACTGATCTTCCATGTATCAACTTCTGATTGAGCAAAGACACTGATACAGCATAAAAGGGCACACAAAGTAAGGGGTAGTTTTTTCATATATTTGATTTAACAATCGCGGGTGACTAATTTACGGGTTTAAAGTCAAAGGCAATGCATTAAACAAGTATTTATAAAAGCAACTATTCGGACAATCTGTCAAAGCCCTGATCTGATTCTCTTTTCAGCAGGTATCGGCTTTTTCCGTTACTTTCAAACTGATTTTATTGAATTATGAAAAAAATATTTACTGCCGTTGTATCCCTTATACTGCTCGCCGTTATTCTTATTTACAGTCTGATTCCTTCTGATATTTCAGTATTTGAAACAGTTGCAATACCTGCCACTGATGACGCTGTCAGCAGATTCCTGATGGACGAACAGAAGTGGAAATCCTGGTGGCCCGAAGCGGGGCGCTCAGGCGATTTCCTTTCAGCAACATCTTCTTCTTTTACCCTTAATAATTATACCCATACCATACAAAAAAAGGTCTTTAATGGCCTGGAGATGACTGTTAAACATAATGACAAGATTCTTAACGGCAAGATCGTGCATGCTGCCACTGGAAAAGATTCCGTTACTGTTGTCTGGGGATATCACTTGACTGCCAGTCCCTTACCCTTGCAAAGGGTAAGGCAATATTTTCAGTCAAAAGAGCTTAAAAGCAATATCTCAGCCATCATGAACAGCATGAAACATTTTCTTGAAAAACCTGAAAATATTTATTCCATTTCTATTGAAAGAAAAATGGTGACTGATACGTTATTGCTGAGTACAAGGTCTATTGAAAATAAGTATCCGTCAAATGAAACTATTTATAACCTGATTGGTAAACTCAGGCATTATATCAGTTCGAATGGTGCGTCCGAAACAGGTTCTCCTATGTTGAATATTACCCTGCTTGACAGTACCCATTACCAGACAATGGTTGCAATCCCCATTAATATGGGCGTTAAGGAGAGCAGTGAATTCAGTCTGAAAAAAATGGTACCCGGCCGTATACTGGTTGCCGAAGTACGTGGTGGCTCTTCCAGGATCAAGGAAGCTTTTAAACAATTGCAATATTTTGTAACTGATTACAAAATGACTCCTCCTGCCATCCCATTTGAGACACTGGTAACTGACAGGCAACAAGAGAAAGACAGCACCAGGTGGATTACCAGGCTTTGTTACCCTGTTTTATAAGGATCATTTACCGCTTATCAGCAAAACGAATGATCATCGCACTGTCGTTATTTCGGGCTATAATAAATGCATCTTTTTTGCCCACCCTGATCTTCCTGATATGCCGGATCTGTCCTTTCACTTGTAATCCATTGAAAGGTTGTACGTCAAATGATCCGTTACCTTTATTGACTAATATCGTACCATAATCTGCATCATAACGTCCCATCTGTATATTATTGTCATAAAAATTACCCACCAGTAATATATCAGGCAGGTTATCATGATTGGCATCTACCACCAAGGCATCACGGTAAGGAGCCAGTTGCGCCTGCCAGGGTAAGGTCTTGGCAGTGAAATTCATTTTGCCATCATTGATCAATACAGCATTGGCAAAATAGTCCGCAGAAAGTGTATTTGCCCCTTTCAACTTCTCTTCTGTAAATATTTCCTTTAATGATGCTTTTGCAAAGTCAGCTGCATACAGGAATTTCTTCTTGAGCAGGGGCATCTGTCTTTGTAATTCATCCTTGGTTGCAAAAGGCAATTCACGGCCGTCAAGATAATAGGTCATGACCTGTTCTTTTTTCCCATTTCCGTCAAAATCATTGTAATAGAGCCTTACCGGTTCTTTTTCAGATGCTTTCAAGCGGCTGTTCAACCCCAGGTTGCCAGCTACCAGATCTATATCTCCGTCGTTGTCAATATCGCAGGGCAATATAAAATTCCACCAACCTTTTTTATCACTAATGGTTTTCTTTACAAATTGTCCTTTGTTGTTGATAAAGGCATAAATGCCACCCCATTCCGTTGCTATAATCAGATCCTGATCTCCATCCTTATCAATATCAAACCATATTCCCTGTGTAACCATTCCAATATGCTGCAGTTCTTTTGCATGAGCAACCGTTACATCTGTAAACCTGCCGGTGCCATCATTTTGTAAAAGATAAGATTGCGGTATCTGTCCGTATTCCCATGGCACAGTTCTTCCACCAATGAACAGGTCCGCAAAACCATCTCCATTAAAATCACAGGGCACCACACAGGACGCTGTTGCATACACGCCGTCAATAGCATGATCCAGTTTTCTAAAATTTCCTTTTCCATCGTTCAGGTATACCCTTGATAAAAGGTGCTCATCCTGTCCAAAATATTCATTGCCACCGCTTGCCACTACCAGGTCTGTAAACCCATCATTATTCAAGTCTACCCATGCAGCATCAACATCCTCATAAGTACTGTCTGCATCCAATGCCGGTTGTGACGATTGTACAAATTGCCCGGATGTGTTTTGCAGGTAAACTGCGCTTTTCTTTCCCTTAGCTGATCCGATAAATATATCTTCAAGTCCGTCTTTATTGATATCCGCTACAGCCAATGCCGGTCCCTCGCTTGATACCATATGTGGAATTAATGGCTCGCGGTTGAATTCTATAAAATCATTTTCTTCATGCAGGTGTTTCAGCTGAGTAGTTGCCGTAATATCGACCATTTGCCTAGTAGGGTTGACCCAGTGTGTTGTCAGTTTCCGGTAATCGAAGCGTGGCAATCCTTTACGATAGCTGACTGTTGTGTGTGGTTTGCCTGGCTCCGGCCTGAAAGGTTCATAGGTATTATCCGGCCAAATGATAAACATAGAATCGATCTTTGTATCTACCAATCCAATCTGTATGGGTATTTCCATGCTTGACTGGAAACCTCTTACCGGGTACTTTTCATACGTACGGATTCCGTCATTTGCAAACAAAATCACTTTTGCGCCGATGGCATTGACATTAGTGGTTGGCCCTTTGAGTTGTAATTGTAAGAAAGGCTGGTTCTTTTTGTTATTGGATTTATTCTCGTAAAGAAATGCGGGTTCATCAATATTGTTCACCACAACATCCAGATCGCCATCATTATCAAAGTCTGCATACACAGCTCCATTTGAATAACTGGGCTTATCGTTTTTTATTTTTTTTCCCTGGTCATTGAAAACGAGATCACCATTATTCTTAAAGAATTTATTGGGTATTTTGATCTTTGGAAATTTCTCAATCAGGGCCATATCATTCTTTTCCAGGTTATTGTCTTTTATCTTTCGCTGTATTTCCTCATTGGAAACATAGTTGATATAGTCAATATCATTCAACCGCTTGGGAATCCCATTTGATATGAAAAGGTCTTTCAGTCCATCATTATCAAAATCCATCCACAATGCCGCCCAGGACCAGTCCGTTGCATTGACACCCGAATAGAATCCCACTTCACTAAACTGGCCATTACGCCTGTTGAGCTGCAGATTATTGCGGGAGAACTGGTGATTATAACCATACCTGATTTTAAGGTTGAAAACGTCATAAGAGTTTTCCCCCTCTGACCGCTTCAGTATATATGGGTCTGATGGCATCATATCCAGTGATATGATTTCCGGATACGCATCATTATTCACGTCGGCCACGTCCACACCCATTGAAAACTGGCTGGTATGCATGACCTGGCTGGTGAGTTCCTCTTTAAAAGTACCGTTACGTTGGTTGATATAGAGATAATCGTTCTCATGAAAATCGTTCCCAATATAAATATCCGGGTATCCATCCAGGTTAATATCTGCCACTGTAATACCCAGCCCATAACCGATTGCCGAACTATTAATTCCTGTTTGCCTGGTAACATCTACAAATTTTCCTCCATCATTGCGGTAGATACGGTCGCCCGCCAATTCATTATATGTTCCCAGGAACTCCCCACGTGGCCTGAATGAACCATTCTCATGCACCGAGTGATTCAGCAGAAACATATCCAGGTCACCATCCATATCATAATCAAAAAAAACTGCCTGTGTACTGTATCCTGAAAAATCAAGTCCGTATTGTTTTGCCTGGTCCTCATAAAAAGGAACGCCATTCCTGTCAATGCCCTTGCAAATGAGTAATTGATTATGACTATGCAATATTTCATGATTGCCTACACGACAGATATAGATATCCAGTAGCCCATCGTTATTGATATCAACAACAGATACACCGGTGGACCAGGCGGTATCCTGAGGGATATGTGCCGCTGCAGTCACCTCCTTGAAATGAAGTCCGCCTGTATTGAGGTATAATTTGTTCTGAACCTGGTTGGCAGAGAAAAAAAGATCGATCATTCCATCATTATTAAAATCACCTGCTGCTACTCCTCCTCCATTATAAAAATACATGTACTTGAACACATTGAATTTTGCATTGGATGTTAAGGTATTGCAAAAGTCAAGACCCGTACGCGTATGATCCAGTAATTCAAACAACGGCTCTTCATTACTGATCCGTTTGCAGCCACTGCAGGTCAGCAACAGGAACATACTGAGCAAACACCATATCCTTTCTATCCTGCCCCAGTTAAACCTGCTATCTGTTACATTCTTTACCAGCATGTCTATTTTCTTTTCGTGTCTGTATTCTTTATGGCATATAATACCGGCAGTTCATTATTCTGGAGCACCAACAGGTAATTACTTTTCTTTCCGGCAATCTTCACAATATCCCTGATTTCTCCGCGCAATTCAAGTCCTGATCTGTCAGCGCCTATCCACTCAAATCCTCCTTTACCGTTATTCAATAACACATGTCCGAAGCTGGCATCCAATCGCTCAAACTGGGGCGGAAAACCAAACTGGTTACCTCCCAGCACCAGGTCCGGCTTTCCATCTTGATTCACGTCTACGCAATATGCCGCATTGACACAGGAAAACTGCACCCTGTCTGGCAAACGTTTAATGGTAAATCTGCCATTGCCTTCATTGATAGCTATACAGGAACTGGTATAATTGAATTCTTTGATAATAGATTTTTTCATGATCTCAGGCGGAAACAATTCCTGTAGTGATTTACGCGAAAATGCTTCATGCCGGAGGTTCTGTTTTTTAAGCGACGGTATCTGATCCTCCATGTCACGTTTGAGGAAAACCGGCATATCTTTTCCATCGATGGTTTGTGTGATGATCCTGTCAATAGAACCATTCTGGTCAAAGTCTGCAACCCAAGCTTTTACAGGTCTGCTCTTGTCGGGATGCAGGTAGAAATTTTCTCCAATGTTCCCTAATACCAGGTCCAGATCGCCATCGCCATCCAGGTCGGCTGCCGTAACAGTTTGCCACCAGCCCATCATGTCATTAAGATTAGATTTGATCTCTTCAAAATGGTTGCTGCCCTTATAAGAGAATATACGTGGCGCCATCCATTCGCCTGTAACAATGAGTTCTTTTTGCTTATCTCCGTTGATATCTGCCCATACGGCGCCCGTTACCATTCCAATGGAAGCGATAGCCGGGTTTTGGGATTTGGCAATGTCTGTAAAATGCCCTTTACCGTCATTCACATACAGATAACTGGCAGGTGTTAACCCGTACTGCATGGGAACACTGCGGCCACCAACAAAAAGGTCCAGATCGCCATCCTGATCAAAATCGTTCACGCAAACAGCACCGATATTCATTCCATTATCTGGAAAGGCGGTGATATCAATCGTAAAATTGCCTTTGCCATCATTTTTATATAATCGATGTTGCATTTCTCTGCTCCCAAACGGATGATTGTTCCCTCCTGCGCCTACAAACAGATCCAGGTCACCATCCTGATCGCAGTCAAAAAATACTGCAACAGCATCTTCAAAGTCTTTGTATTGTTCAAAAGCCGGAACTTTTTGTTTTACAAAAGCACCGGAAGGTGTCTGCAGGTATAATTGCCCCCCTTGTCCTGCCGCGCCGCAGATATACAGGTCTTCCAGCCCGTCTCCATTCACATCTCCGCGGGCTGCTTTAGGGCCTTCTCTTGACAGAAGCTTGGGCAGGTTCCGTTCATAATAGAAGTCTATATAGTCATCTTCTTTGTGTTTATCGAAATTGCTTTTCACCTGCGTCAGCATTGTTTCGGTTGTTGGCTTGTGCGTTACAACAGGCGGCATTTTCTCTTCATTTTCTTCCTCAAGTTTATATACTTTATTAATAGCAGGTTGGTCATACTTACTCCATGAGCGGTCGGGCCAGGTGATGATCATAGAATCCACACGTGTTGTTTTGCCCAGTCCAATGATAGACTTATAATCAACGGAGGATTGAAACCCCCTGCTGGGTTCTATTTCCCGGCTCAATACCTGATCTCCCATGTATACTTTTATCTTGCTGCCAATAGCAAAACGGTTCTTATCCCTGCCCTTCAGCATAAAGCCGATATAGTTATTATGCAGTAATTCGCGACTGTTGTTCCGGTATATGAATGCGGGTTGATTCACATTATTCACAACCATGTCCAGGTCGCCATCATTATCCAGGTCGCCATAAGCAGCGCCATTGGAATATGATGGTTGTGAAAAACCTAATGCCATGCCCGCATCGGAGAACCTGAGATTACCTCCATTCCTGAAAAATTTATTCCGCAAAGGGTGAGACGGCATTTTATTAAGGATAGCATCCACTTCGTCTTTCTTCCCCGTCAGTACCATTTTCTGGATAATATCATTGGCGAAGAAATCAATGAAGTCCTGGTTAGTAAGGTCATGCGCAATACCATTGCAAACATAGATATCCGAAAACCCATCATTATCTGCATCAAATATCAATCCCCCCCAACTCCAGTCCGAGGCCGCCACACCACTGTAATTGGCAATATCCATGAACTTGCCGTTCTTATTGTTTAGCTGCAATGTATTCTGCATGAACTGGTGGTAGAATCCAGATCTTTCTTTTAAACGGTATACATCAATATTATCAAACTGGCTGGTTGTCTTCAGCCGGTAGTCATCATCCGGTAGCATATCTGTTGTGAAAATATCCGGGTAGCCATCGTTGTTGATATCAGCCATATCGGCACCCATCGAAGCCAGGCTGGTATGCTGCATCCAGTTCTCCAGCTCATCTTTGAATGTGCCGTTTTGCTGGTTGATATATAAATAGTCCCTTTCAAAAAAATCATTCGACACATAAATATCCGGGTAACCATCCCCGTTCACATCACCAACGGTAACACCTAATCCAAAACTGATCAGGCTTCCATGAATACCGCTCTGGTAAGTAACTTCTGTAAATTTTCCATTGTCATTCCGCAGCAGGTGATCGCCACCGCCTTTTAAAAAATCAGCAACAGGCCAGTTAGCTGCAGGCAGCTCCCGTTTATTGGCATAATTTAACGTATTTACAGGGATAGGACTATTATTGACGATAAAACAATCCAGGTCACCATCCAGGTCATAATCAAAGAATGCTACCTGGGTAGTATACCCTGAATCTGCCAAGCCATATTCACGTGCAGACTCAGTAAAAGTCAGGTCGTGGTTATTGATGAATAATTGATTGGCACGAAAATTTCCATCTGTCATATTACCAGCATTACTCACAAAAATATCAAGCCAGCCATCATTGTTGATATCCACCATCACCACACCAGTACTCCACTGTTTTTTTTCATTGAAACCGGCTTTTGCAGATATGTCTTCAAATTGCCAGTTTCCCTTATTCAGGTAAAGTTTATTGCTGCCCATGTTGGCAGTAAAGAAAACATCAGCCAGGCCGTCATTATTGATGTCGCCAATTGCAGCACCACCTCCATTGTAAAAATTCCGGTAAGTAAATACATTCAAATCTTTTGAACTTTGCACAGTATTGGTGAAATGAATGCCCGTATTCTCCATTAACTCAAAAAGAGGCGGAGAAGTGGGTTGATGTTTGCACGATACAAATACCAACGACAGTATCACTGACAGATAAACGGAGTATTTAATAGTTATCATTGTATAATAAGACAAAAAGGTCATTAAAAATAATGACCTTTTTGATTCGAAATATTGTAAGTTATTATTAGTAGCCGGGATTCTGAGAGAGATTCGGGTTAACAGACAGTGCTGAATTAGGAATAGGATAATACAGGTACTTGGCATCTGTTGCAGGCTTCAATGCATTGGCTGCAAGGAAGGTTCCGAAACGGATCTGGTCCTGCCTTCTCCAGCCATCCCAATAAAATTCTCTTTGTCTTTCGTCCAGCAGATTGCCTGGCGTAATAGTGACAGCCAGGCTGGCACCGCGTTTCAGGCGAATCTGGTTCACCAGCAATAAAGCTGTAGCCTGGTCACCTGTTCTCAGGGCAGCTTCTGCCTTCATCAGCAACACATCTGCATAACGGTAGAAAACATAATCGTTGTCTGCCTGTCCGTCATTGCTTGGTTTCCAGTCGATAGGATAGCGTAGTACACGGATACCAGTAACTTCAAGGTTATTTCCGCTTTCCTGCAAGGCAACGGTAGGGGTAAAGGAAAGTGCATTCCCCTTTCTGTCTTTTAAAGCAGCATCTGTTTTAAGGTCATATTGTTGCCCAACAAGAAAACCAGTATTGGTTCTGTTTCCCGGATTGGGAATCGTTCCGCTTGCATCGGGATAAGCAACGCCAATACGCCGATCGGTTGCTTCAAATTTATTGTACACATCTGCGAGCGTAGTAAAACCATTCCAGCTGCTCTTGTTTTGGTTATAATGCAGTGTTTTGAACCACGCTCCACGCATGTTACCACCTTTGGAACCACCGATATTCTGGTTGGTGAAAATGTTTTCTATGCCTATTGCATCATTATTGGGGGCATAGTTATCAAAAACATTGTCGGCAAGTGTGTACTTGTTGGAATTGATGATCTGGTCTGCCAGTGTTTTCACTTTTCCCATATCGGCCGGGTCAAATGTAGGTGTTGTCCGGTTGGCAAATACACCTTTATTAAGGTAACACTTCATCAGGAACACTTTGGCTGCATCCTTATTGGCCTTGTAAGCAGGGGCACCTGCAGAAGGGCCATCAGGCAAGGCGCCTTGTATGGCTTCAACTTCGCTGATGATGAAGTTCATGGCATCGGTACCTTTCAGTACTTTAGGTGGGTTCAACAGATTCTCACCCGGCTGACGGTAAGGCACCTGCCCGTAAAGATCCAATACGGTAAACATGGCAAAAGCCCTGATAAACCTTGCCTCAGCAGCCTGGCTGGCAGAAGGGTTGAAGGTTAAAGTATTGGTGCAATTAAAAACGATCTGCAGCAGGCCATTGAATACATTAGTAACCTGGGCATGGTCTGCATTCCAGGTATGAGCATGGATCACGCGCCATACACCGTTATCATCCCAGTCGCCACCCCTGGTAGGCACCAGCGACTCATCTGAACTGTTCTCTTCCAGCGAAGTGGGGCCACCTGGATCTTGGAAAATTTGTAAACCATCGTAGCAGGCCTGTAACAGCACAGATACATCGGTACTTTTTGCAAGAAGGGTCTGAGCCTGGTCGTTTGTCAATGTTGAATTAAGTTTCTCATCTAGTTTGGTACAAGCTGTCAAACCAAAACCAAGTGTGAGAACTAACACGACCGAGGAAGTCTTTATATGTCTCATAAATTTTATTTTAGGTAGATACTGATATGGGTTGTTATACTGACAAAAGTTTATAATCCAAAGTTGAATCCGAAAAGGAATGACCTTGATGAAGGATAAGGAATGTACTCGATACCCAATGAAGGCACTCCGCCGATATTATGATCGGTATTCACTTCAGGATCAAATCCTGAATACTTGGTAATAATAAACAGGTTCTGTGCAGTTAAGTAGATATTGGCGTTCTTAATCACTTTTCCGAGATTACCCAGTTTATAGCTTACAGACAGGTTACCCATTTTGAGGTAGCTGCCTTTTTCCATGTAACGAGTTGAAGTGGTGATCGGGTTAGCCAGACTTTCTTTCACACTGCCACCAATTAGTGATGATGCAATGTTCCTTGAACCCAGGTTACCGATCGGCAATACCGCGTTGAGTGTATTGTTATAGATATCATGTCCCAGTGCACCGTTCATATTGGCAACGATGGTCCATTTTTTAATACTGATATCAGTACTAATACCCAGCAGTTGGTGCGGGTTGGGGTCACCAATATAGTATAAGGTATTGCCTTTGTCTCCAAATACACTGTTACCTGAAGCATCAAATCCATCAAATCTTTTCAGGTAATAAGCGTTCAGCGGATGGCCTGAAGCAAGGCGCTGGATACTGGCGCCTGAAAGACCCTGTCCATTGATAGACCCTGTCAGCACAGCAGGCCCGTTATAGTTCTGCAATTCATTTTTAAGAAATGCAATATTAGCACTCAGGTTCCAGGTAATATTGCTGCTTCTTACTAAGGTAGTACCTAAAGATACCTCCACACCTGAGTTGATGACATTACCCGGCAGGTTGATCCAATATTTAGTAGCAGGTGCAGGTTGTATCGCGTCAAAGTTGAACAGAATATCATTCGTATTCTTACGGAAATAATCAACACTACCGAATAGTTTACCACCAAACAGATCAAAGTCAACACCGGCATCTACCTGTTTAGTGCTCTCCCATTTCAGGTCAGGATTGGCCACATTGGCAAGTGCAATAGAACCCTGTCTGAAAACATACTGCGATTGGGCAGATCCGGCAGGAAAAGCCTGGTTACCTGTGATACCATAAGAAGCCCTCAATTTCAGGTTACTGAAAACCCTATTGCCTTTCATAAAAGATTCGTTGGAAATATTCCAGGCAGCAGCTATAGAAGGGAAGTAACCGTATTTATTATTAGAGCCGAATTTACTGGAGCCATCAGCCCTGAAGGTTCCTGTTAAAAGATATTTATCCTGTATATTAATTACTGCTCTTGCAAAGTACGACTGCAGGGAAGAAGAGGGATCTTCAAATCCAAATATGTTGCGGCTCGCAGTACTTGAGTTTTGCAGAATACTGGTATAAGATACCGCACTTGATGTAAAATCCTGTGCTGTGATACCTGCTCCTTTGAAAGCAAATTTCTGGTATTCATAACCTAATAAAGCACTCAGGTTCACTGCAGAAGAAATCTGCTTATTATAATTCAGGGTATGCTGAAGCACGAGTGAAGTAAGTTCATTGTTCACGTATCCAGCCCAGCCCCTGTTCTCAATAGAGGTAAGGGTTATATAAGAGGCTTCTGTTGCTCTTCTTACACCCGTCTGGTGATTCATGCTGAAATTGAATTTATAATCCAGTGTATTAGACAATTTATACCCTACACCAATAGTTCCAAACAGGTTGGTGATATCGGCTTTGTCGTTATACCCATTCTGCATTGCAATAGGGTTTACTGTACTAGAACCAGGAATAATGTTCACATCGCCATTGGCTTTGTATAAAGCCTGGGTAGGATTCCATTGTAAAGCCATCCCAATCAGGTTACCGGTAAAACCGGCATCATTACTGATAGGCACAATTGTTTCGGTGTTATGGGCTGCGAGCACATTAAAATCGAGGCTTAATCTTCTGCTCTCCAGGAATTTATATTGTCCGTTCAGATTAAACGTATATTTCTTCAGGTCAGAGTTTTTCAAGATACCCTGCTGGTCAAGGTAACCGAATGACATCCGGTATTTGCCATTGTCAGAACCACCACTTACGCCCAGGTTATAATTTTGACTAACCCCTGTTTGCAAAATAGCATCCATGGCATTTACACTGGTACCATAATCACCGGAAGTAAGACCATAAGATTTTAAAGCATTCCTGTATTGGTCCCCATTCAGTACACTGTATTTTTTAAGTATGGTACTGATACCAGTTGAAGCGCTGAAGTCCAATCTTGGGGCACCGCCAGACTGGCCTTTCTTAGTAGTGATCATGATTACCCCGTTCGCACCTCTTGAACCGTAGATCGCTGTACCTGATGCATCTTTTAACACATCCATTGAAGCGATATCATTGGGGTTATAGAAATAGAGAGGGTTGGCATCGGGTGTAGCGCCCAAACCGGATACATTCAACCCCGGGCGTGCATTCCTGCCATCCAGCGGAATACCATCAATAACAAAAAGAGGAGAGTTACCGGACCTGACAGAATTGTTACCCCTGATTCTGATGGTAGTAGCACCACCGGGAGCACCACTGTTGTTAATGACCTGCAGACCCGCTACCTTACCCTGGATCAACTGATCAGGAGCGGTAACCAGGCCGGCATTAAAGTCTTTAGCCTTCACAGAAGTCACAGCTCCCGTAAGGTCTTTTTTACGGCTGGTACCATAACCGATCACCACTACTTCACCCAATTGGTCATTGGTAGCATTCAGTGAAACGTTTACAGATGATTTGTTCTGGATATTCACTTCTGCTGTACCATACCCCACAGAAGAAATAACCAGCGCTGTGACGGAAGAAGGTACACTTAATTTAAATGTACCATCGGCCCCCGTCTGGGTACCTGTTTTGGATCCTTTAACAGTTACAGAAGCCCCCACCATGGGAGATCCGTCCTTTGAATCAGTAACCTTACCTGAAATTGTTTTGGTTTGCGCCTGCACGAAGAATGTGCATAGGCAAGCAATAAAACCCACGAGCGTGGGCTTGGCAAGCTTTGTAAAATTCATAAATGGCAGTTTATTGGTTATTAAGCGTGTCCAAAGTACACATTTTTCTTTTATAAAAATCTTTTAACAAATTATTTTTTTATGCCTCCTGAGAAAATTCTTTCTTACCTCTCCAAAAAAGTGGTACCGCCATAGCGCTTCACATCTCATTAACAGTCAAAGTATAATTACCGGTTCACAGACGTGAAAGTATTCATAGCGTCCATTAATTCAGCCAAATATCAAAATCATTTAATAACAGCAATCGTTTGCGGAATAGATTGCAGTGAATATTTTCTATTTTCAAGATGTATTTACGCTTGCCATATGACCAATCTTACCCTAAAAAAACTCTCCCAGGTGCTGGAACTGAGCGTATCAACAGTCTCCCGTGCACTGAAAAATCATCCCGATATTTCTCCTCAAACCCGGAAAAAAGTTGTAGAACTGGCCCATGCACTGGATTATGAGCCGGATGCCAATGCCGTCCATCTCCGGACAAAAAGCACAAAGCTGCTGGGATTGATGGCCCCTTCTATTTCCAACTATTTCTACGAATCCTTTATCGGGGCAGTAGAAGTAGAGAGCAGGAAAAGAGGCTATTCGGTGATGATCCTACAATCCGGAGACGATCCGGCTATTGAATCCGAAAATCTAAGGTTATTCCGGCAAAATAGAATATCAGGGCTGTTTGCCTGCATTACCCCTTTTACGGAAGACCTGTCTCATTTCATAAAAATGAGAGAGCTGAAAATACCGGTCTTTTTTTCGATAAAGTCCCTGTTGATGACCGTTTCCCAAAGGTATGCATGGCCGATGAACTCGCCGGTCAACTGGCCGCTGAAACCATTCACCGTGCTCACTGCCAGAACGTATTGTCCATATTTGGCAACATCCAATTGTCGATTACGCAAAAAAGGATGGAAACCTTTCATCGCTACTGTAAAGAAAAAGAAATAACTTTTTCAGTTGTACATGCTTTGAGTTCTACAGAAGCCAACGAATTTGTTCATCAGTATCTCCAACAGGAAAAAAAGCCGGATACCATCTTCTGTATGAGTGATGAAATTTTGATCGGTGTAATGAAAGCCCTTCAGGAACTGGAAATAAGACATCCCCATGACATCCGCATCATTGCCATCAGTAACGGTTATATCCCCAAACTGTTTTATCCCGAGATCACTTATGTAGAAACGAGCGGACCCAAGCTTGGCAAATTGGCTTTTTCCCAGATGATGAACAGCATTGATGGTATACCAATTGAGAGTGAGATTACTACGGAAGCCCTTCTGGTGGCTGGGGGATCTCTGTAAGTATGGCACAAAGCAATACCGGATCACAGAAGACAGTATTCCTTCTCCCGCGAACCGGTATCATTGATATATCTTCCCGTTATTGCATTCCGGGCATGTGGATATCAGTATTTAAAGACTTTTCCACCCACCATCACTTCCTGTGTTTTCTCATCAAAAGTGGCTTTGGCACCTGTATGTGCTGCAGCGGTAGTCATGATATTGGCAATAGAATGATAATAGCCAGCTTCCACGGGTGCATTGGGTTGCTTGCGGCTGCGGATACACTCCATCCAGTTGCGCACGTGTGCAGAGGTCAACGCATCTCCGCCTGTATTCGCAGATGTTTCTACTTTCACTACTTTCTCAACCAGGTTCATTTCGGGGAGTAAGTTAGGCTGCATGTTCATAGCACCGGCCGGTCCTGCTTTCAATCCCCCTTTGGGTGATACTTTATTGGTGATCAGGTTCAGTTCACCGCCGTTGGAATAGTACATTTCAGCAGGATTCTCATCGCCGTTATGCATGCGTGATCCGAAAACCACCTGGAATCCTGTTGCCGGATCGTTCTGGGGACCATAATCGAATACCGCTGTAATGGTATCCCAGTTTTTGCGGCCATCCTTCCACTGGTAGATGCCCCCATTGGCTACCACGCTGCGCGGATGTTTTAAATCGGCAAACCAGTGTACCGTATCAATCTGGTGCGACATCCACTGTCCCGGTAAACCCGATGAATAAGGCCAGAACAAACGGTACTCCAGGTATTTCCTGGGATCCCATGCTTCAAACGGCCTGTTCAGCAGGAAGCGTTTCCAATCAGTATCTTCTTCTTTTAATTGTGCCACTAAAGCAGGTCGGCGCCAGCGGCCCGGCTGGTTCACGTTCCAGGTAAGCTCTACCATGGTGATGGGCCCGAATTGTCCGGATTGGATAAAATCTGCCGCAGCTTTATAGTTCTTGCCACTGCGTCTTTGTGATCCGATCTGTACAATACGATCAGAAGCTTTCACTGCTTTCAATGCAGCCCTGGCATCTTCCATGGTTTCTGCAAATGGTTTTTCAACATAAGCATCGCATCCTGCTTTTACGGCTTCAATGCAATGCTGCGCGTGTTGAAAATCGGCGGTGCTGACAAATACGGCATCAACTGCTTTCTTGCTGTATAATTCTTCATTATTACGGCAGGCAATGATATCATGGCCCATTTTCTCTTTCAGCAGGGCAGCGCCTTCTTCCCTTCTTTTTTTCCAGAGATCAGAAACGGCAACAATATCAAAGTTCAGTTCCTTATAATGGTTTTCAAAACTGGGAAGGTGTGACTGGCGGAAGCGGTCTGAAAAGCCCACTACCCCAACCCTTACACGGTCGTTCGCTCCAATGATATTAGCATAACTTTTGGCGCTGAATCCCAGGCTGGCAGCATACATGCCAGCTGTCGCTTTCGCGGTTTGTTTGATAAATGTTCTGCGGTTTGACATATGGTTAATCGTTTATGTTTTATTTAAGTTCCTGAATTTTAACGCTTCTGAATGCTACAGCATTACCATGATCCTGCAGCAGGATATGGCCTTGCGGAGCCATACCGAAATCGGGCCAGTGCGCGTACTTGCTTCTTGCCACCAATGCATAAAAATATTGCGTGCCACGCTTGTAATCGAGCACCCTCCATCCATTCAGGTAATGCTCTACGCGTCCGTCGGGATATACGATCACCACACCTTTGTTCCAGCTGCCGATCTTTTTCCTCGCACGCGGTTCTTTGATAGAAGGAATCAGGTCATACAAAGAAGCCAGGGTTCTGTTGCCACCGGCGCCCAACAACGCATCGGGGTGTTTGGCATCGTCTAATATCTGGTACTCCAGTCCAATAGCGGAACCACTGTTCTTTTCTTTTTCTGTTACAAAATATTTCACCCCGCTGTTGGCGCCTTCGGTGATCTTAAATTCAAACTGCAATACAAATGCACTGTATTCCTTATCGGTTACAATGTCTCCCCCGTTGTTCGATTCTGCACCGGTAGACCCCAATACGTGTAATTCCCCGTCTTTCACTTCCCATCCTTTCTCAGGAAACTTCTCTTTGTAAGCACCACGCCAGCCGTTGGTGGTTGTACCATCGAACAACAACTGCACATTGTTTTTCTTTTCCTGTTCGGATAAATTATTGGGCAGCAGGTTTGCAACGAATATATTGCTGTAGGGAGATGGTTTCAGGTTTTTTGTCTGGATACGGATATTACGCCAGCGGATCTGTTTGCCGGGTGTATCCTGCTTGCCAATTGCGTGTACCTGTAAAGCAATAAATCCTTTGGGCGTCATGTCATCCACTAAGCTTGCAGCTTCTATCCCGTTGATGAATGTGCGCATAGAAGTACCCATGCACTCAATGCGGCACTTGTTCCATTTACCTAATTTGAAAGCAGATTTTGCGGCCTGGTTATAGTCCAGCGGATACAGCCAGTCGCGTCTTCCTTCATCATAAATACCTGCTGTCCAGGCACGGGGAGAAGGGTCAATCTCAAACTGGTAACCGTGTACCCGTCCATTGTTATATTCCGGGGTGCTTTCGCTGCGGAATTGTACACCGGAATTCATGTTGTGGTCAAGGGTGAATTCAAATTCCAGGATAAAATCGCCATAGTCTTTTTCAGTTGCAAGGAAGGAGTTAGGCTCACCGGAGACGGTAGTTCCTACAATTTCTCCGTTTACAGCCTCAAATTTGGCATGTCCGTTCAAAGGCTTCCATCCTTTCAGGTCTTTTCCATTAAACAGGTTCTCCCATACAGGTCCGTTTTTTTGTTGTGCAGAAAGTTGAAGGCAGGTAACGAGTAAAACGGCAGCAATACTCAGCGTTTTTTTCATAATGGCAATAAAGTGTTTTAAAGGTAAAAAACAAGTAATACAGAAAGGCCAAGTTACTGGTTAAATCAAACAACCTGCAAGGATAAAAGCCATTTATCGGTAGAAATCTACACAAACGTTTTCGGTATAATTCCTGTTAATATGCTTACTTTTAAATAAGTGTCTGCGAAACAACATTTACATGAGGACCGAATTTGAAACCGTACGAGCCGATAAAGGAAGTTCCTTCCGTTTATTACACCAGGTGTTACAGGCAGAAGACTATACCTGGAGTTATCATTACCATCCTGAATATGAACTGGTATATGTAGCAACCGGAAGCGGACGAAGACATGTTGGTAATCATTTGAGTTATTATGATGATGGCGACCTGGTGCTGATTGGCAAGAACCTCCCCCACTCCGGTTTTGGTTATGGCGTCAGCGGCCTGCATGAGGAAGTCGTTATCCAGTTTGCAGAAGATTTCCTGGGAAACAATTTTTTGAACATACCTGAAATGACAACCATTCGCGAATTGCTTCAAAGAGCTATGCGGGGTATTTATTTTAACGGCGCCACCAAAAAACTGGCGGCTCAGAAACTGCGCCGTTTACTCAGGCTTTCTCATTTTGAAAAATTACTGGCATTGCTGGACCTGCTACAAATGCTGGCCGTTTCGCGCGACTATCACCTGCTTAACGCAGCCGGCCAATCGTACGATTTTAAACAGAAGGATGAGGCAAGGCTAAAAAAAGTATACGATTATGTAGCAGCACATTACCAGCAACCCGTTAATATTAAAGAGGTATCGCAATTGGTTTCTCTCACTGTTCCTTCCTTCTGTAATTATTTCAAAAAAAACATGCATCTTACTTTTACCGACTTTGTAAATGAGTACCGCATCAATCACTCCTGCAAATTATTGATGGATGATCACAGTATTGCAGATGCCTGTTTTAATTCCGGATTCAACAACGTATCCTACTTTAGCAAGCTTTTTAAAACCATCAAAGGCAAAAGCCCCGGCCAGTTCAAGAAACTAGCCTGCCGTTTATAAAAGGTCTGTTCACTGCAGACACTGCTCCTCAAGCTGAAGCAGGTAAAAAGAAGGGCCCGCGGTATCATTGGCCATATCTGTAATAATACACATATCCTGCCAGCTGTACGCTGTAGCCGCCAGGGAAGAAGGATAAGTCAGCACCGCACCCTTTTTTTGGAGAAACCTGGCAGGTATCCTGACTTTAATGATTTCAGTAATGAAGAACTGGTAAAGCATATCCCCGGCTACACTTATGTCTGGTATTGCATGGCGGTCTCTCATGCAATAATCCAGTAACAGTTGACGATTGTTTTTGTGCGGGAAACCCGTGAAAGGGGAAAAAGAATGATCCAGGCTTTCAAAATAAAGATTGTAGTCGACATATAACTGCGCTTTGCCTTCTATAAAACGACCGGCATTAAAAACAAAAGCGCTTTCCGGTTCTTCAAAATAGAAAATATAGTCGCCCGTATCAATTACCACCACCTGTTGCTGGTGGCGTATTTTATAATTTTGTACAATCCTCCCGCAAAAATGGTACTCCGCATGTTGCACCTGGTTAAAGAAAAAAGCGGGACTTGCCGCCTGTCTTTTTTCCTGCAATTTCAATGTAAAGGAAAGCTGTTGCTGCTGCCCTTTGCGGAAAGCAGGATAAATCCCGTCACCAAGGAACCAATCTTCAAATATGGCGCAAAGCTGTTTCACAAAGGGAATCGTTTATCTCTTAAAGTTCTGTTTTCCCGGAGAGATAAACTATCTTCCTATTATTCAATTATTGCTCTGTATTAATATTTTTAGCCGCTTAATAATGTACAAATAACACAATAGGGTGATAGGATGTGTTGATCAGCCATTCAGGATAGTAAAGGAAAACTGATTATTTTCGTTATACTTTCTCCAACGCCATTTCAAAGTGGCATAAAGATTGATTAAATCCAATGTATGAAAAGAACTATCTACTCCACCTTATTGATCACAACACTCCTGTTAGGCAGTTGCAGCACCCTGAAAAACATTGCCAGTAATCTTCTTACCGAGGCAGACGCCGCCAATGCCATCAGGGAAGCATTGATCATTGGCACCAATACCGGCGCCAGCTTACTTGGACAGAAAGGCGCGTTCAGTAAGGATATGGTCCTCAGTGCAGTACTACCGCATGACCTGCAGAAAGTAGTTCAGACCCTGGACCGGCTGGGACTCACCAGCGAACTCAACAGGTTTTCAGCAACGCTTGACAATGCAGCAACAGCAACTGTGACCAGATCGGCACCCATTTTTATCAGCGGTATTAAACAAATGAGTATCAGAGATGCCATTGCCATTGTAAAAAATGGGGGTACTTCTGCCACTGATTATTTAAGAAGGACCGTCGGTGATACCCTTCGCAATGCAGTAAGGCCTGTTATGCGCAGTGCATTGGACGAATACAGGATTGAACAGGAATGGGATAAATTAGTAGGTCCGGCTAAAATCCTGTTAGGTAATAAAGCAGGCCTGAACCTTAATCTTGATAATATTTTATCCGTACTCGTAACCAATGAAATGTTCAAAAAAATAGAAACACAGGAAATGGCCATACGAACAAACGCGCAGGCCAGGACTACCGCCAGTTTACAACGCGTATTTGGCCGGGACTGGAATACAGTCAGTAATCCGTGAATGAAGCAATAGCCCTGTCGGCATAATTTAATGAAGCATGAATCCATCTTTGTTTAATTTTGAGGTATCATAATGCTGAAAGTTCATGAAATCGTATAAAGAGCTTTCCGAAGCTGACCGTTCGTCTCTGCTTAAATTCCCGGCTTATGTGTCGCTTTTGGCTGCAAATGCAGAGGGAGCAATGGATGCGATCACCAAAAAAGCAGTCATTAAGCTGACACATATCAAAACATTTTCGAGCGAACCGCTGCTGCTTGATTTCTTTAAGGAAGCAGAATCGGTATTCGAAAAAAACATCGATGATCTTGATCATTCCCTTTCCAAGGGCAAGGCTGAGAGGGATGCCGAAATCAGGCTGGCGCTATCTAAAAATGAAGCCATCTTATTGAAGTTAGGAAGAGAATATGCCAGGGCCATACACCAGAGCATGAAATCCTACATTGATCACGTAGCACATGCACACAGGAATGTGCTGGAATATTTTATTTTCCCGCTTCCTATATCAGGTATTACTTCCTAGCAAGCAAATCATTCCTGCTTCACTCCAATCACCGGCAACCGTTTTTCATTGATCAGCTGGTTAAATGCCTTCAGGTCATTCTCCAGCACTGTCTTAAGCATAGCCAGCTGCGCATCGGCCTGTGCGCCTAATTCGGCAAATGCCTCCCGGGCCTGTTTGCTCGGCGGGGTATTACCACTGGCTGCCACTCCAAATATGCCGGCAATCTTATCATTTAGCCTGATAGGGTAATTCAGTACGTCCTGCCCGCTTTTTGCTTTGGTCTGGTATAACGCTTCTTCTACTTTCGTTAGTTTTTTAGTGATGCTGTCCGCTGCTTTATGAATATCCCGGGTATGGACCGTATCTAATTTAGCGGTAAAATCACTGATCTGTGTTCTTACACTCCGGATCTGCTTTATTGCTTTTTGTATTTCGCTGAATTTATTTTTCACATCCAGCAAAAATCCTACAGTAGCATCCTCCTCTTTTTCTGTCATTTTACGGGCAGGGTTCTCTTTGATCACAAATGGCACATCAACTGAATCCTTTTCATAACGGACCCTTGCCATATACCTGCCGGGAGCCGCTTTTACAGTCCCGATATTCCCGTTCCACAAGATCATATTGTCAATTTTTTCTGCCGGCGGGTAGTTCATATCCCAGGTAAACTGGTTCATTCCATTGGCGAACTCAATTTTATCCGCTGCATCTTTTGCATTACTGCTGAATGTTCTGACCGGCTCATTCTTTTTATCAAAAATGATGATGGCTACGCGGGAAGAATCATGGGCATTTTTCAGGTAGTAATTGATCACGGTTCCATTAGGAGGATTGGTGCCCGCATTGTGCGCATCTTCCCCTGATGAACGGCTGAACCTGATACCTCCATCCATCCTGTACGCGTCGTTCACTGCAAATACATGCAATGGCTTGTCAAATACAACTGCTTCTTTTTGCTGCACCACACCCAGGTCATCAATGGCCCAGAAAGCGCGTCCCTGTGTTGCCACCAGCAGGTCATTGTCCTTGATGGCCAGGTCCGTAACCGGAACAACGGGCAGGTTCAGCTGAAAAGGTTTCCATTGTGCCCCGCCATTATAGCTGATATACATACCATATTCTGTTCCCGCATACAACAAACCAGGTCTCTTCCTATCGGCCCGCAGGCAGCGCGTGAAATGCATTTTACCAATGCCGGTGGTAATCAGCTTCCAGCTCTTACCATAATCCTCTGTTTTAAAAACATACGGCGTAAAATCATCGAGCTTGTATTTCGTTCCAACAAAATAAGCGGTTCCTTTTTCAAAGGGATCTGTTTCAATACAGTTCCACATCATCCATTTGCCGGCTTCGGGTGGTGTTACATTTTCCCAGTTCTTTCCTCCGTTCCTGCTTACGTGAACCAGTCCATCATCACTGCCTGTCCACAACAGGTCTTTTTCCAAAGCCGATTCGGTTGCGGTGAAGATGGTACAATAATATTCTACTGAGGTATTGTCTTTGGTGATAGGGCCGCCGCTCGATGCCTGTTTGGTTTTGTCGTTCGTTGTCAGGTCCGGGCTGATTACTTCCCAGGTCTGTCCCTCGTTTTCGGTCACAAATAGTTGGTTGCCGCATGCATAGAGGCGTTTGGGATTATGCGGCGAGAAGAAAATAGGGAAGTTCCATTGAAAGCGGTATTTCTGTACATCTGCTCCGGCACCCATCGGATTATCCGGCCAAACATTGATGGCGCGGTTCTCTCCTGTTTTATGATCAAGCCTTGATAAATAACCGCCGTAATTTCCTCCATACACGATATCGGGGTTCAATGGATCTGCAACCACATAACCGCTTTCAGCACCAGCGGTTGGATCCCAATCCCTGTCTGTAATAGCCGCTCCTGACGTCCTGCTCTTAATGCGTACAGTTGAATTATCCTGCTGCGCGCCAAGCACGCGGTATGGGTACGCATTGTCCGTTGATATGCGGTAAAACTGCGCTGTTGGCTGGTTGTTCATGCTGCTCCAGTTGGCAGCTCCGTCAAAGCTGACCTGCGCACCGCCATCATCACCAATGATCATCCTGTTGCCATCCTGCGGATCGATCCACAGGTCATGGTGATCGCCATGCGGTGTTGCTACCGGCTGGAATGTTTTTCCGCCATCCCTGCTTCGCATAAATTCTACATTCAGGCAGTAGACCAGGTTATCATTCTTCGGATCGACAAATATTTTAGAATAATACCATGCCCGCTGGCGTATATTATTGTCGCTGCTTTGAAGCGACCAGCTGTCGCCTCCATCATTGCTTACATACAATCCGCCATTGGCATTTTCAATGATGGTAAATATCTTATCCGGATTACTGGGCGCCACCGCCACGCCTACAATACCCCAGGTTCCTTTAGGCATTCCTTTTTTGGCAGAGAGGTTAGTCCATGTTTCACCGCCATCGGTACTCTTCCACAACCCGCTTCCTTCGCCGCCGCTTTCCATACTATAAGGTGTGCGCAATACATGCCACATGCCTGCATAAAGTACAGACGGGTTATCAGCTTCCATTACCAGTTCTGAACAACCGGTCTGCTCATTCACAAACAATACCTGCTTCCAGGTTTTACCGCCATCGGTTGTTTTGTACACACCTCTTTCTTTATTGGGGCCGAATAAATGTCCTATGACCGCTACCCATACTGTGTTCGGGTCTTTGGGATGAATAACAATGCGGATGATATGCCGTCCGTCTTTTAATCCCAGGTTTCTCCAGCTGCGGCCGCCGTCATCACTGCGCCATACGCCTCCTAAACCTTCAGATACGTTGCCACGCAGGGTGTTTTCTCCTTCTCCAGCGTAGAGGATGGTCTCATCGCTTGGTGCAACTGCCACTGCTCCTATGGAACTGCCAAAATATTTATCAGAAATATTCTTCCAGTTACTGCCGCCATCCGTTGTTTTCCAAACACCGCCTCCTGTCGCGCCAAAGTAGAAGGTCGTTTTATTTTTAAAACTCCCGGTCACTGCGGCGCTTCTTCCTCCACGAAAGGGACCAATCAAACGGTATTTTACTTTTGAAAAGAATAGGGAATCATTGCTGCTGGCAGGTGCAATAGCTGCAGTCTGTTTTGCTTTTCTTTTATCCTGTGCAATCGCTGACAATGTAAACAAGGTCAATACAGCCAGCAAGCTGAAAGCTCTTCTCATAGTATTAGTAGTATTAGAAAGGAAATATACAATAAAATATATCAATGTTTTACTGATTCGGATGCCGGTTCTTTTTCTCTAAAGATTCCAATGCAGCCTGCCATTTTTTTACTGCTTCGATCGCCTGCGTTGTAGGGCAGGCATCTGCTTCCTCTAAAATTTTCAGCACTGCGCGAAAAGCATCACTGACAGCATTGAAATCTTGTTCTCCTTTTGCTATATGGAGCATTGCCTGCCTGCTGCTTTCATAACAGATCATGGCATAGTGGTGCTGTTCGGCCAGGTCCTGCATGCTCGTTTTGACACGGGGATCCATTTTTACTTCCAATGGTTGTGTGTAGGAGCTGCCATTCACAGTAAGCTTCACTGTATAAGTTCCGGGCATGACCCACGGAGCAACTGGTTCAGGAGCTGTATTGCCATAGATGGCGGCAATAGGAAAAGATACCGGCACAGGCAAAGGTGCATAGTGAAGGTCCCAGGTGAACCGGTGAGCCCCTGCTGCTGTTACAATCAACTCTTGCGGCCGGATCCAATACAAGGGGATATTCACAGCAGGAACGGCATAAGGCTGATCAGTACTGCTGAATTTACGCACCAGTATCCCTTTTGCATCTGTGATCTCCAGCGTAACTGGTCCGTCTGCAGGCCGGTCCAAAAAATAATCGATGACAGCGCCATCCGGTGGATTCTGTCCGGCTGGTTCCTCCTGCGGCAGTGGCGTATCTGTATTCATATTCCATCTCACCCGGATCGCTTTTTGTGGTTTGAATAATACGGTCTCTTTTTTTACGGCATTGCCGGCTGCTGTCTGGCGTAATGGCGTAATGTTATCCAGTATCCAGAAAGAACGGCCATGCGTACCTACTACAATATCATCATCCTTAATAACCAGGTCCCTGATGGAAGTAGCGGGCATATTCAGTTGTAAACGCTGCCAGTGTTCTCCATCGTCAAAAGATACATATACTGCTCTTTCAGAACCGGCGTACAACAGTCCCTTTCTGTAAGGATCTTCCCTCACCACGTTAATAGGGTCATTGGGTAATCCATTGACTATTTCTTTCCAGGTATTGCCACCGTCGGTTGTTTTATAGATATGTGCGCGCATATCATCCAGCCTGATCCTGTTAACAGCAGCGTAGGCTGTATTCACATCAAAATGACCGGCGTCCATTAAAGACAATTTGCTCCAGGAAGTGATGGCTGGTGGCGTTACGTTCTTCCAGGATTTACCGCCATCTTTTGTAAGCTGTATCAGCCCGTCATCGGTTCCACACCAGATGGTATTAATGTCTTTTGGTGAGGGTGCTACTGTATAAATCACTCCTCTCCTTGGCATTTTTTTTAAGGAATCTGTTGTGTATATTCCTACGCTTGCAGGAATATCCCAGGTCTCCCTGGTAAGATCGGGACTGATCTTTTCCCATGAGTGTCCACCGTTATTCGTTTTGAAAAGGACATTACCCGCGTAATACAATATGCGGGGGTCAACAGGGGAAAACAATACAGGAGCAGTTCTCAGGAAACGATACTTACCGCTGCGCACGGCTTCGGGTGCAATGTTTTGCACCTGCCCTGTACGTTTATCATATTTAGTGAGCTTGCCACCATAAATAATATCAGGGTTGAGTGGGTCAGCAGCCACATAACCATATTCTTCCGCGCCAACAGGATGCCATTCCCGGAAAGTGATCTGTCCGTCATTGCCACGGGATGCAATACCAACAGAACCGCTTTCCTGCTGGCCGCCATATACATTGTAAGGGAATGCGTTGTCTGTACTGACATGATAAAACTGTGCAGTAGGCTGGTTATACCAGGATGAAAAACTTGCGCCGCCATTTACTGTAATAATGGCGCCCTGGTCAGATGCAATCAGCATGACAGCTGTATTGCCGGGATCGATCCAGATACGATGGTAATCATCTCCGCCCGGTGCTCCCCTGAAATCTTTCCAGCTATTACCTCCGTCTGTTGATTTCCATACCACTACGTTTGCGGTGTAAACGATGTCTGCATTTTTGGGATCAACTTTTACTTCGGCAAAATCGCTGCCGCGTCCCCAGTACCTGCCGTCGTTGCTGATGCTCTTCCAGCTCTCACCCGCATCATCGCTCCGGTACATTCCTCCGTTGGCGCCTGCATCAACCGTTGCATACATCCTGCTGGGGTTACTGGGAGCAATGCAGAAGCCTATCCTGCCCAATCCCTGTTCAACGGTAGGCAGTCCTTTGGTAAGTTTTGTCCAGCTGTTGCCACCATCCACTGATTTATACAATCCACTGCCCGGGCCATTCCAGGCGCCATTTTCCCAGGGACCCTGGCGGCCTGCCCATAAGTCGGCATAAATGATCGCAGGATTTTTCGGATCGATGGCCACCTGTACTGCTCCAGTGTTCTCGTCTTTATACAATACCCGTTCCCATGTCTTGCCGCCGTCGGTGGTACGGTACACACCACGTTCTGTATTAGGGCCATAAGGATGTCCCAATACAGCAACAAACACCCTGTTCGCATCCGCAGGATCAATGGCTAATCCACCTACCTGTTGTCCATCGCTCAAACCAAGGTGTACCCATGACCTGCCTGCATCGGCTGATTTATAGATGCCGTTTCCAACTGACAGGTCTGGTCTTTGCAAACCTTCACCGCTGCCGGCATAAATGATATTAGGATCAGATGGAGCAACTGCCACATCGCCTATGGAGCCTGTTGGTTCTTTATCAAAAACCGGGAACCAGGTTCTGCCATAGTCTGTCGTTTTCCATACACCGCCATTGTTGACACCAATATAAAATGTGCCGGGCTGTTGCGGCACGCCTGCTGCACCAACAGTGCGGCCACCCCTGTGCGGACCAATCATTCTCCACTTAAGTGCATTGAAAAAAGCCGGTTCCGTTTTTTGGCCGTAAGCAATAGTGCCGGCAACCAAAAAAAAGAGCATAAGCCGGGCAGTAACAAATTGTTTCATGAGGCAGTGATTAAGGTATGATAGGTATTTAAAGCTACTGAAAAAGAAATTTCGCTTATCATTAAAAACAAAACTTACGGAATCGTTTGCGATGAATATTCCTGCTATAAGATGCGGAATAAGTAGATTGTATGGGGTAAATTAGTATCCTGTTATTATAACAGGGTATGATATATTACATAACCGTCATGTTTGACTTCAAACGATTGCTTCATGAAATACTGCAACACGCTGGCAGGAGCCTTATGCCTGCTTTGCCTTTCTTTCCTGCGTTCAGGTACAGCACAGGACAATAACAGGAACCCGGATTCCCATAAGAAGAAAAAGATGAGTCATATCATTATTGAAAACGGGTCGCTAAGCATTACAGGCGCAAGCAAACCATTAGTGAATTACCATTTTGGCATATCCTATCCGCCTGCAGGCGTTGATTCAATTTTCAGGAGAAGCGGGTTCATTCATCCCTTATATACACCACATGGACAAATACTTACCCGGATTAATCCGCCCGATCACCATCATCATTATGGATTATGGAATCCATGGACAAAAGTTGCGTTCAGGGGAAAGACAATAGATTTCTGGAACCTGGGAAGCAAAGAAGGGACCGTACGTTTTGCCAGGTTCATTGCACAGACCGACAAAGCTGCCTTCAGCGAATATAAAGCCCTTCATGAGCACGTCATTTTTGAAAAGGATGGAACTGAAACCATACCGCTTACTGAAATACAGACAGTACGCGTGTACCAGCCAAAACCAACGGACACTGCTTATATTATGGACATCATCATTCAACTGAACTGTGCTACAAACGATGAAGTAGTATTAAAAGAATACAGGTATGGCGGCCTTGGCTGGAGGGCAACAGAACAATGGGACCGCAACAACAGTGAAACCCTCACATCCGAAGGCAAAACCAGGAAAGATGCAGATGGCAGCAGGGCAAAATGGGTGATCCTACAGGGAACGCTGGACAACGACTATGGCGGCGCTGTGATGATGAGCCATCCCGGTAATTATAACTACCCCGAACCCCTGCGCATATGGCCGGAGGACATGAACAAGCGGGGTGATGTTTTTGCCAACTTCTCTCCTACCAAAAATATGGACTGGCACCTGCAGCCCGGAAAAGAGCAGGTGCTG
>JBHAFM010000172.1:0-13288 GCA_041856175.1 Sediminibacterium sp. | reverse complement strand
GTTAATCCGCGCGGTGTGCTTACAGCAATACTGATATCGGCATAATCATGGTAGATAAGCTGGTCGCCATCAATGTATGCATTCACCGATGGCCATTCGCCCAGTGCAATGGCACAGGCTTTGGCAAAGAAACTCATGAATCCAAGGTTTACCCCATGAACTTCTTTGAACTTGTCCTTGAACTGCTTACGCACATCCATGACACGGGTCATGTCCACTTCGTTAAAAGTGGTCAACATGGCTGTTGTATTCTTTGCTTCCACCAACCTTCTGCTGATGGTTTTGCGCAGGCTGCTCATTTTCTCCTGGCGTACATTCCTGGTGAATAATGCGCCGTCTGTAAATGCTTTTTTACCCGGGTTGGATAATGCTTCCAGTACGTCATGCTTCATGATCTTTCCACCGGCGCCAGAAGGTGTAATGGCAGCAGTATCTACTTTCTTATCCGCAATAATGGCTGAAGCGACTGGGGTTGCTTTTACATCAGGCTGTGGTTTGGGTTCAGTAGCCTGGGCCTGGTTAGCAGCGGGTTGTTTTGCGGCTGGTTTCGGAGCTTCAGCTTTGGGTTGCGGCTTGCCCTCCGGCTTAGCTGCTTTCTCATCAATCTCAGCCAATACATCCCCAATATTCAACGTATCACCTTCCTGGCCTTTTGTTTTCAGGATGCCTGCTTTTTCTGCATTCACTTCAAAAGTGGCTTTCTCGCTTTCCAGTTCTGCAATTACTTCATCACGCTCCACCCATTCACCGTCTTTCTTTGTCCACTTCAAAAGTGTTACTTCGCTAATTGATTCACCTACCGTTGGAACTTTTATCTCAATCATAAATGCTGGTTTGTGGTCTGTTGTTTGTAGTCTGTTGTTTTCTCCTTAATTACCAATTAATCTTATATCCCAAATGCCGTGTCAATTATTTCGGCCTGCTCCTGTGCATGCACTTTTGCATAACCCGTAGCAGTGGCCGCACTTGCATTACGGCTGATCACACCAAAATTAATGCTCTTAAGGTTCATTTGCAGGAATCCTGCAGCGCCCATATTCAATGGCTCTTCCTGTACCCAGAACCAGGTGGCTTTATTGTATTTTTTGTACAAGGCATCCAACTGTTTCGCAGGCAGCGGGTACAATTGCTCCAGGCGGACGATGGCAATATCAGGGCGGTTTTCTTTTTGCTGCTTTTCGGCAAGTTCAAAATACAGTTTACCGCTGCATAACAATACTTTCTTCACCTGTGCCGCATCGGTCACAAAATTATCGTCAATGACTTCTTTGAACCCGCCATTGGCAAACTCACTGATATGGCTGTAAGTGCCCGGGTTACGAAGATTCGCTTTGGGTGAAAAATTGATCAATGGTTTACGGAACTGCCAGGTGAGCTGCCTTCTGAATACATGGAAGAGATTTGCGGCACTGGTGATATTGGTAACCACTAAATTCAGCTCGGCGCACATTTGCAGGAAGCGTTCCATCCTGGCGCTGCTGTGTTCCGGCCCCTGTCCCTCATAGCCATGGGGCAATAGCATCACCACCCCATTCTGGCGCTGCCATTTTTGTTCACCAGCGGCAATGAACTGGTCAATCATGGTTTGGGCGCCATTACAGAAATCTCCGAACTGGGCTTCCCATATCACCAATGCATTGGGATTGGCCATGGCATAGCCATATTCAAAGCCCAGCACACCATATTCGCTCAACAAAGAATTATAGATGCGGAATTTTTCCTGTTTTTCCTGGAAATGGTTCAACCGGTTGTATTCCAGGTTGGTTTTCTCGTCCCGCAACACCGCGTGCCTGTGGCTGAACGTACCACGTTTCACATCCTGGCCGCTCATCCGCACAAGTTTGCCATCAACGAGCAGAGATCCATAGGCCATCAATTCGGCCGTAGCCCAGTCAATTTTTTGCTCCGTCTGTAACAGCTTGATTTTATCCTGCAATAATTTCTCTACTTTTTTTAATGGCTTGAAGTCCTCCGGCCATTTCATCAGGCTATCGAACAAGCGCCTAATCTCCTCTTCTTTGATAGCAGTAACGGGCGATTGATCAAAATCTTCTTCTGTTGCTTTCCGGAGGCTTTTCCATACCAGTTCGGGTTGCTGGTATTTATAAGGCAGCGGATGTTGTTTGACCTCATCTAATCTTTCCTGCAAATCACCCCAGAATTTTTTCTCCATGTCTTTGGCCAGTTGCTGTGCGTCTTCCTCACCGTTCTCTATCAGGAACTGTGTATAGATCTCCCTGGGGTTCTGGTGCTTGTCGATCAGTGCATATAATTGCGGTTGTGTGTATTTGGGATCATCTCCTTCATTATGTCCATGCCTGCGGTAACACACCATATCTATGAAGATATCGGAGTTGAATTCCTGGCGGTAGCGTGTGGCAATCTCGGCACATTTCACTACTGCTTCTGCATCATCTCCATTCACGTGCAATACAGGCGCCTGGATCATAGCAGCAGCAGAAGTGCAATAATCTGCACTTCGTGCATCATCGAAATCTGTGGTAAAGCCAATCTGGTTATTGATCACAAAATGGATGGTACCGCCGGTATAATAACCACGCAGGTTACTCATTTGCAATACTTCGTATACAATGCCCTGTCCCGCTACCGAAGCATCTCCATGAATCAGTATTGGCAACAGCTTGTCAAAATCGCTTTCATATAAGACGTCTGCCTTCGCCCTTGCAAAACCTACTACCACCGGATCTACAGCTTCAAGGTGTGAAGGATTGGGCATAAGTTTCAGGTGAATGGTTTTATGATCTACGGTCTGCACCTCACTTCCATATCCCATGTGGTATTTTACATCACCACTACCCATGGTTTGATCAATTGCAGCAGTGCCCTCAAACTCACTGAATATCTGCTCATAGGTTTTACCCATGATATTGGCCAGTATATTTAGCCGGCCACGGTGTGCCATCCCAATCACCACTTCCTGTACCTCATTATTGGCAGCTACATTAATGATGGCATCCAATGCTGCAATGGTGGTTTCTCCTCCTTCGAGGGAGAATCTTTTTTGCCCGATGTATTTGGTATGAAGGAATTTTTCAAAGATCACCCCTTCGTTCAACTTTTGAAGAATACGCTTTTGCTTCTCAATGGTAACAGGATTGGTAAAACGCTGTTCCATTTCAGTGGTCAGCCAATCTATTTTCTTCTGGTCGCTAATATATTTGAACTCGATACCCACATGACCCGCATAGCATTGCTGTAAATGGCTGAGAATGTTGCGAAGGTTAGTAGCGCCAAGCCCTATCAGGTTTCCTGCCTGGTAAACAGTATCTAAATCAGCATCCGATAAGCCAAAAAAAGACAACTCCAGGTTGGCGCCGCGGTCTTTCCGCGCACGGATCGGGTTGGTTGTAGCCAAAAGGTGTCCTTTGTTTCGATATCCCAATATGAGCCTGTAAACCCTGATCTCTTTCATCCAGTCGATCGCTGTGGTAGCGGCAGCAGGCTGGCCGTTTGAGGCAACAGCACTAGCATTGGCGACAGCAAAATCAAATCCTTCAAAAAATTTCCTGAGATCCGGGTCAACCCCTGATGGGTTTTTAAGAAATTCCTGGTACAAGCTTTCTATAAAAGCCGGGTGAGAATTGGTGATATACGAAAAATCCTTCATTTGACTAGAAAATTCATCTTTTTAGTTGAAATTGAGGCAAATATCGGTCATTGAGGGCAGAAAAAAAGGCCCGGTTTCCTGGTTTCCTAATTATTTTTTTCTTTAAAAATTTCCCTGTTTCGCTTTGAGTCCTTACCTTTGCCGTCCTGAAAAAAACAGAACATGGCAAATCATTCAGCTACAAAAAAAGATGTGAGACAAGCTGCTAAGCGTCGCGATCGTAACCGTTACTATGGCAAAACAACCCGTAATGCCATCCGTGACCTGAAAACCACGAGCGAGCAAAAGGCCTATTCAGAGCAGTTGCCTAACGTAGTTTCTATGATCGACAAGTTAGCAAAGCGTGGTATTATCCATAAGAACAAAGCAGCTAACCTGAAGAGCAAATTAGCTAAGAAAGCGAACGTAACTGTAGCCTAAGCTGCAGTTGCTGCATATTAACCATATTGAAGCCAATCATGCAAAGCGTGATTGGCTTTTTATATTTTCCCGAACCCCGCTTTGGGCAGGGATACTGTAAAACGATTCATATCATCATACAAAGGTGTATAGCTTAGTTTTCCGTGATGAACAGCAAGTATCCGTTGCACGATGGATAAGCCGAGCCCAAAGCCTTTTGTCATGGCCGCATTCTCTCCCCTGAAAAAGGCGCTCATAATCTTTTCTGATTCTATCGGGGAAAGCTGCAATCCGTTATTATCAAAATGCAACTCTATGTGGCGGTGATAGATGTCTATGCCAATGGTCACTTTTTTATCAAATGAATAGGTGTAGGCGTTTTTGAGCAGGTTGCCAAAAGCCGATTTCAGTAAGGAATCATTGCCCGAAATGATACAGTCATGATCATCTTCAGGCGTTTTGGTAAAGAAAACTGTTACTGCAATGTCGGGAAATATTTTTTTGACACTGCTGATGGTTTCATACAGCAGTTCATCGATACGCAACCGGGGCCAGGCTGAACTGAAATTAAGCTGGTCATACTGAGAGATCAGTAAAAGTGAATTGGTCAGTTCAATCAATCGCTGCTCATCTTCTTTAAGTGAAAACAATACCTGCTGGTAAGCTGTTTCATCAAATTCTTTGCTCAGAGCAGATTCTGTCTGCGCCAGCATGGATGCCAGTGGTGTACGCAATTCATGCGAAGCCTGGTGCACAAAATTTTTCTGGGAAGCAAATGCTTTATGTAGCCTTTCGAGCATGGCATTGAAATTCCGGGCAATGTCATTGATCTCTTCGTATCTACCTGTTTCTGCTACCCGCTCTGTGAGGTTTTGTTCTGTTGTATATTTCATTTGATCGCCTAAGCGTGTAAGTGGCTTAAGTGCATGACCGACAAAAGCAAAAGATATGATAGCAGTTAATAACAGCGCTCCTATAAAAACAGTAACCAATATCGTTTTCAGGTTGTTCAGTTTACGTATACCCGGCAGGTCATAACCAGAAGCCAGTACGTAGTATTTTGTTTCGTCAACATACAACCATACCCTTTGGTAGCTGTTTTCCTTATACCTGAATTCTTTTAACCGTTTTATCTTGTTGAGCAATGGAGGGGTGACTACTACTTTCGCTGTATCAGGGAGTCTATTCAGTACTTTACCGGCTGAATCAAAAATAACCAGTTCCTCATCGTAAGAGGTATTGCTGTGTAATGCTTTATTCAGCATAATGGACGCAGCCTTATCCGGATCTTTGATCTCTGCGACGATATTGTGAAATTCGAGGCCGTCTTTTTTTATACGCTGGTAAAAATCTTCCTGCCGGTAGCTTGCGTCCAGAACGTATATTGTGGTTGACGAAATAACCAGTATGATCGCAACGAACAAGGTAAAGAGCAAGGCAAACCGCAACTTGAGATTCATAATCCCACCCGTTTATTTGATATAATAACCAAAGCCCGGTTTTGTATGTATGAGCTTCTGTTCAAAGGGTTTATCAATCTTATTACGCAGGAAACTGATGTATACTTCTATTGTGTTTGTACCGGTATCAAAACTCATGTCCCACACTTTTGCCAATATCTCCTGTTTTGAGATCACTTTCTCTTTATGGCTCGCGAGTAACACCAACAGGGTAAATTCTTTTGCTGTAAGTGCAATCTCCTTTCCTCCCCTTATTACCGTTTTATCCCAGAGATCGATCACGAGGTCGTGTACCACAATTTTATCCGCTTCTCTTGGTTTTTCGGAGCGTTTCAGAAAAACTTTTACCCTTGCAAATAACTCATCAAAATGAAATGGCTTTACAATATAATCGTCCGCTCCCAATTCAAATGCTGTTACCTTATCGCCTATCTGTCCCGCTGCCGTCAGCATAACAATCGGCACTTCCTGGTTTATCGCTCTGAATTCCTTGCACAGTGCGAAACCATCTTTGAAGGGAAGGTTAATATCCAGCAATACCAGTGAGTAAATGCGTTGCCTGAATAATTTCTCTGCCTCCTTTCCATCTCCCGCTATGTCTGTATAATATCCCTTCCTGTTCAATTCATCCTGGATCACTTTTCCGAGTTTAGCCTCATCTTCAACAAGCAGTATACTATGTAGTTTTTCCATTATTCTCAGGCAATTTTCAGCTGAAAGTAATGAAAATACTGTTTTAGTCTAACTTTTTAACTTCGCCGCTGCCTGTAATATGTTGTTTCACCGCTGCATTTCCTTTATAAGACACAGAACCCAGACCTGCAATCCGGATATCCAGGTCCCTGTCTGCAAACAGCCTCGCATTACCACTACCGGCAATCTTTACAATAGCCTTTTCTGCTTTTAAATCCACCCCATGAAAATCTCCGATACCATTGATCCCTATTCTTTCCTCCTGCGTCTCGCCGGCCAGGGTAATGGAGCCGCTTCCGTTGATATCCGCTTCCACTTTAGGCGTATTTACTTCGAGATTCAGGTTACCAATGCCCGATACCTTCACTTTCAACCTGTCGGCCCCCGTAAATTTACCTTTTCCAATCACATTGCCGCTGCCCGATAAATTGACCTCTTCCAGGCGATTAGTCGTTACATATACTTTGATAGTACCTGATGATGAAGTGAGGATGATATGATCCCGCAGCCGTACTACCAGGAATCCGTTTTCCATCCGGGTAATAACATAGGGCAATACGTTCTCATCTGCCTCAACTTTGACCGAAGTAACAGGCCCTTCTGTCAGCTCTATATCCAGGACACCGGATAGCTTAATTTTTGCGGCCTGAGCTATAGCCCGCTGTTCCGTCATAATATGACCATTCCCTTTGATCCTTTTATAGCCCATCAGGCGACAGGATGAGAAAAATACCAGGATCATCAATATCAGGAAATAAAGATTCCGTTTCATGTGGTTGTTTTATCGCTGAAAGATAAAACAAAGTGCGCGCAAGCCCTAACCGCCCCTACCGGTTTTGTGGCCTTTAGTCAGGCTTTAGTACCATCAAAATTTCAATTACCTTCGCAGCCATGACAGAAAAGATACTCATCCTCGACTTCGGCAGCCAGTACACCCAGTTGATAGCCCGCGCAGTGAGGGAAGCCAATGTTTATTGCGAGATCATTCCTTATCACAAACCTTTTTCTTTCGAACCCGGCCTGAAAGGGATCATCCTGAGCGGGTCTCCCTTCAGTGTCAATGAAGCGGATGCTCCGTCCGTAGATGTGGCAGCTTTTGTACAGCATTTACCGGTATTGGGCGTGTGTTATGGCGCCCAGCTGACTGCTAAGGCGTTCGGTGGGCGGGTAGACAAATCAAATAAAAGAGAATATGGCCGGGCCAGGATGCAGCAGCAAAAAGAAGATGTGCTGCTGGCTGATATCAGCGATCATTCCCAGGTATGGATGAGCCATAGCGATTCCATCGTAACACTTCCCCAGGGATTTGAAATATTAGCCACTACAGAAAGTATCCCTGTAGCAGCTTTCAGAAAGGCTGATAATAATACCCAACCATTGTATGGATTGCAGTTCCATCCGGAAGTTTACCATTCCACCGAGGGTAAAAAAATACTGAAGAACTTCTTAGTTCATATTTGTGGTTGTAAGCAGGACTGGACGCCGGCCTCTTTCGTGGCTGAAACTGTTGCACAACTCAAACAACAGATTGGTGACAGCCATGTGATCATGGCATTGAGTGGCGGTGTGGACAGTACTGTAGCTGCTACCCTCATCAGCAAAGCCATTGGCAGCAGGCTGCATGGTATTTTTGTAGATAATGGCGTGCTGCGCAGGCATGAGTTTGAAAAAGTACTGGAAACCTACCAAAAGATCGGTCTCAATGTCAAAGGCGTTGATGCAAAACAGTTGTTTTATGGTGAGCTGAAAGATAAAACCGATCCGGAAGCCAAACGCAAAGTGATCGGCAGGTTATTCATCGATGTCTTCCAGGAAGAATCCAAACAGGTAAAAGGCGTGAAATTCCTCGGGCAGGGTACCATTTATCCCGATGTAATCGAAAGCGTTAGTGTACATGGTCCTTCGCAAACCATCAAATCACATCACAATGTAGGCGGGCTGCCGGATACCATGCACCTTGATCTTGTAGAGCCTTTGCGCTTTCTTTTCAAGGACGAAGTAAGGAGGGTGGGATTGGAAATGGGTATTCCTGCCGATATGATCAATCGCCACCCCTTCCCCGGTCCTGGTTTAGCCATCAGGATATTAGGCGAAGTAACAGAAGAAAAAGTAGCCTTATTACAGGCTGCTGATGATATTTACATACAAGGTTTGAAAAAACACAATCTTTATAACTCCGTATGGCAGGCAGGTACTATTTTATTACCTGTAAAAAGTGTGGGGGTAATGGGTGATGAAAGGACCTATGAATTCACCGTTGCGCTAAGGGCTGTTACTTCTGTAGATGGTATGACTGCCGACTGGGCACACCTCCCTTATGAATTCCTGGCGCATATTTCCAATGAGATCATTAATAATGTGCGCGGTATTAACAGGGTGGTCTATGACATCAGCAGTAAACCTCCTGCTACCATTGAATGGGAATAACCATCTATTTCGTATTTTGTTATAAATCTCCGATATGCGATTGATGAAACCGGCATTATTCGTGGTTTGTTGCCTGTGGATGGTATGCAGCACATCGGCACAAGTCACCGATGCCAAGCCATTGAAGGTAGCAGTATTTGCACCTGTATATCTCGATTCTGCTTTTAATGGTCCTAATTACAAATTAGGTAACAGTAACAGCCTGCCGCGCAATATTTTGCCCGGCCTTGATTTTTACAATGGTGTGATGCTGGCAGTTGATTCGCTGAATGCAGAACATGCACAGGTTGATGTGCTGTTCTATGACACAAAAAGTATGACTGAGCCGCTACAGACTGTGTTGCAAAAACCGGAGATGGCAGGCACTTCACTTATCATTGCATCGTTCAGTACGCGCAGCGAAATTAAACCAGTGGCCGATTTTGCGCTGGCGGGTAATATACCACTCATTTCTTTTACCTATCCGAATGATGGCGGGCTCAGCGGCAATCCTTTTTTTGTGCTTGTCAACCCTACGCTGCGAACACACTGTGAAGGCCTCTATAAATACCTGCAACGCATTTATCCAACCAGTAGTATGGTCATGTTCAGAAGAAAAGGCGCTGTGGAAGATCTGATCCAATCTGTATTTGGAGAAATGGGACGCAATACCCAGGGAGTGCCGCTAAAAATAAAAACAGTAGAGTTGCCAGACAGTTTTACCACTTCGCAGGTCACCAGCTATTTAGACAGTAACAGGCAGAATATAGTGATTTGCGGTACATTGAGTGAAACGTTTGGCACCAACTTAATGAAATCCCTGGGGGAGTCTAAAAATTATCCAAGCATTGCTGTTGGCATGCCCACCTGGGACGCGCTTAAAGTATTGAACAAAAGTGTAACCTACATTTACTCTACTCCCTATAATTACCTGCGCAGCGACAAAACGGGTTACCAGCTTATTGCACATTACAAAGCCAAATATGCAGGGCGGCCAAGCGATATGACATTCAAAGGATTCGAATCTATGTACCACTTCACTAAGCTCTTACTGAAACATGGCTCTGCACTTATCAATAATCTTTCTGATAAGGATTTTAAACTATTCAATGAATTTGACATACAACCTGTTCATACAAAGAAAGAACAAATACTTCCTGATTATCTCGAAAACAAAAAGCTGTACTTTATCCGTAAAATTGACGGACAGGTAAAATCTGTTAATTGACGTAATGAAGCATTACAGCAGGATATTGCTCTTTAGTTCAGCTTTTTCTTCAAAGTACTCACCTGTTCCTGTAAATTATTCACCATACCGGCCAGTTGGTTTACATCCCAGCGTGGAGTAGTATTGGCCTTCTGCATAATATACACGGCTTTCCACACTTCCAGTACATCTTCTGCATTGACATTATACGGTTCATACTGCGGGTTATCACTGATCAGGGTAAGTTTATTCTTTAACCGGTTGTTCTTCATGATGCGTTTGTACACCACGCCTTCATTTTTAGACAGCACCACATAGGTGTTGCTATTCTTTACATCCTCCAGGTCATCGATTTTTTCACCAACTATCACACTGCCGCTCGGGGTAGGCAACATGCTGTCACCCACAATTTCAAATGCACGGTACTGTCCCGGTGCCAGCATTGGCAGCGTAAACGTGTTCAGTTCATCTACAAATTCCGGGTCGGCATAACCAGCCAAGTAACCTGCAGCCGCTTTTACCGGAACAAAACTGATCGCGGTTGCTTCGGCGGTCATCTTTAACTGCCTTCTTTTCTCTAAGTAATTACCGCTTTTTGATTCTGCCAGGTCTTTAAACAGGAAGTCCTCCAGGCTCAGTTTAAAGATATTGCAGATGGCTTCCATGACTTCCAGGCGCGGTTCAGCACGCTCTTCTTCATAGGCTCCCACCAATGATCTTTTGATCTTGAGCTTATTGGAAAATTCTTCCTGTGTCCAGCCCCGCAGTTTGCGCAGGTAGCGTAAATTCTTTCCGGCGTTTGACATGGCTAAGTGATTTAGTGCAAAATACTAATTTTTTTAGTTACTGCAAATTTTTCTTTTATGGAAAAAAGCTGCAGGTATCTCAATGATATGCGTAATACCAAAACCTTCTTCTGCGTTTTTGTGTTGGCAGTAATGCTCCTCAGCACAGCCATTTACTTTGCTTCCTACAGAAAGGCAAATGTATCACCGGCAACGTGTACACTAACACTCTTCCTTCCCAATGAAAGACATGTGGCAGGCATACCCGACCGGTTCAGCAAACAGGCTTTCATGCAGGAAATATCGGGAAAACCAGTAAAGACCATTGATCTTACCGATGACCATGCCGCCAATCAAAGAAAGCTGGTAGCAGTGTGGATAGCTACCTACCAGGAGCTGGTTAACCTGGTCGATATGCTGCAAGTCGACAAACAAAAGCGTTATGCGATCATTGATAACGACATTTATATCATCGGATCACCTATGTCCAGTTTCTGACGCGTGAAGAATCGTATCTTGCAGTCATGGCCAAGTTAGCAAAAAAGAAAAAAGAGCGGCCCGTTATATTGGTCACCAACGATGATGGCGTTACGGCTCCAGGCATCAGGGCGTTGGTGGAAGCGGTAAAAGGGTTGGGAAAAGTAGTGGTTGTGGCACCTGATAAACCGCAGAGCGGTATGGGACACGCCATCACCATCGGGCACCCGCTTCGCCTCCAGAAAGTGAATGTATTTGAAGATGTAGAAGCATACAGCTGCAGCGGCACGCCGGTCGATTGTGTTAAACTGGCGGTTGACAAAATCCTGCACCGCAAACCGGATATCTGCATCAGCGGCATTAACCACGGAGCTAATCATTCTATCAATGTCATTTATTCCGGCACCATGTCTGCCGCCCTGGAAGCTGCCATTGAAAGCATCCCCAGTATCGGCTTCAGCCTGCTTGACTATAGTATCGAAGCCGATTTCAGCGCCGCTAAAAAATATGCGAGGATACTTGTTGAACATGTGTTGAATGGCAAGTTGTTGGATAAGCACCTTTGTCTTAATGTCAACATTCCAGCCGTCAGTGAAAGCCTCGTTAAAGGCGTAAAGATCTGTCGCCAGGCCTACGCCAAGTACGAAGAAGAATTTGATGAGCGCAAAGATCCGCATGGCAAGAAATATTACTGGCTCACCGGTGAGTTCCAGAATTTTGACAAGGGAAAAGACACCGATGTATGGGCGCTGAAAAACAACTATGTCAGCGTGGTTCCTGTACAGTTCGACCTCACCCACTATCAACTGAAAAAGAAACTAGAAACCAACTGGAAGTTCTGATGCTGAAAAAAGACAACCTCAAACTCGGACTTGTACTCGGGTTCATTGCACCGGTAGCTGGCCTTTTTGGCTACTACCTGCTCAAGTTCCGCCTGTTCACGCTAAAAGAATTTTTTGAAGTGCTGATGATGCAGAAGTCCCTGCTTACAGGCATCATCAGTATTGCATTAATTGCCAATGCAGTGGTATTCACCCTCTATATCAACCAGCAAAAAGACAAAACAGCGCGGGGTGTATTTATTGCAACATGCATTTATGCGCTGGGGTCAATGATTATTAAATGGACGGTGTAGGATGTAGGATACAAATCTTAAATCCTACATCCCAAATCAGCCATATTAGTTAAACGCTTCGCGTACCCGGTCGAAGAAGCTCTTATCACTCTTGCCCGGATGTGGCTTGAAGTTATCGCTATGGTTTAATCTCTCCATAATCGTTTTTTCTTCTTCAGTCAGGTGCTGCGGTGTCCATACATTTACGTGTATCAGCTGATCACCTTTACTGTATCCCTGTACTTCAGGGAATCCTTTTCCTTTTAAACGGAAGATCTTTCCACTTTGTGTCCCGGGGGGTATTTTTATCTTGGCCCTGCCGTCAATCGTTGGCACTTCCACCTGTGTGCCAAAAGCAGCATCAGGGAATGAGATATGAAGGTCATATGCCACATTCAGGCCATCGCGTTGCAGTTCTGCATGTGTTTCTTCTTCGATCTGGATAATAAGATCCCCTGGTGCGCCGCCACGCTCACCTGCATTTCCTTTTCCACTCATGCTTAACTGCATGCCGTCCTGCACGCCTGCAGGAATATCTATGCTGATGGTTTCTTCTCCATAAACCCTTCCTTCCCCTTTGCATGAGCTGCACTTGGTTGTTACAGTAGAACCTTCGCCATTACAAGTGGGACAGGTAGTGACTGTTTGCATCTGTCCCAAAAAAGTATTCGTTACTTTTCTTACCTGCCCGCTGCCGCCACAGGTATGGCAGGTCTGAACACTGTTCTTATCTTTTGCACCATTTCCGCCGCATGTGTTACATACCACATGCTTCTTCACTTTCACATTTTTCGTTACACCCTTTGCAATCTCTTCAAAAGTCAGCTTCATTTTAATACGAAGATTCGATCCTCTTTGTCCCCTCGAACGGCCACCACCTCCCCTGCCGCGCCCACCACCAAAGAAACTGCCGAACATATCATCTCCAAACACATCCCCAAACTGGCTGAAAATATCATCCATATTCATACCGCCATAATGACCACCGGCGCCACCACTCGTACCCGGGCCAAACGCAGCGTGACCATAACGGTCATACTTCGCTTTTTTATCGGCGTCGCTCAGCACTTCATAGGCTTCTGCAGCTTCCTTGAATTTTTCTTCCGCCGCTTTATCACC
>JBHAFM010000171.1:0-6803 GCA_041856175.1 Sediminibacterium sp. | reverse complement strand
TTTTTCAAAGTGAGCCGCGGCGTCGTTTACTGGCATGATGGTAATGATAAGCGGATCTTCTACAGTGCAGGGTCTAAGACCTATGCCATTAATGCTACTGATGGCAAACCGGTCAGGTCTTTCGGTAAACAGGGGTATATTGACCTGGCCGAGAACCTTGACAGGGAGCCCGGAACCTATAATCCGTTTATTGCCAGCACCACGCCCGGTATTATTTATAAAGACCTGCTCATCATGGGAACACGTGTGGCTGAGTCGGCCGATGCAGCTCCCGGTCATATCAGGGCCTTTGATGTAAGAACAGGAGCGCGCCGCTGGATATTTCATACCATCCCGCATCCTGGAGAAAAGGGCTATGAAACCTGGCCCGATAAAGAGGCCTGGAAAAAATTAGGCGGGGCCAATAACTGGGCAGGCATGTCGCTCGATGAACAGCGGGGCATTGTATATGTGCCAACAGGTTCTGTAGGTGGCGACTTTTATGGAGGTATCCGTAAAGGGCAGAATTTATTTGCCAATTCATTGCTTGCTCTTGACGCCCAAACGGGCAGGTACCTTTGGCATTTCCAGGTAGTGCACCATGATATGTGGGACAGGGACCTGCCTGCTAATCCCAATCTCATTACCCTTAACCATGATGGTAAAAAGATCGATGCGGTGGCGCAGATCACCAAGCACGGCCATGTCTTTTTGTTCGATCGTACCAATGGAAAACCTGTTTTCCCAATAGCAGAAAAACCGGTACCCATGGAAGCCCTTCCGGGAGAAGTGCCCTGGCCAACCCAGCCGGTCCCATCATTACCGGAACCATTTGCCCGTCAGCAATTCAACCCGGAAGACGTTAGTAACCTTACGCCGGAAACACATGCCGAACTAATGGAACGTTATAATAAGGTCAGGCACCGGACCATGTTCACACCACCAAGTAAAGAGGGGGGATGGATATTTCCGGGCTTCGACGGCGGTGGCGAATGGGGAGGAGCGGCCGTTGATCCTGTATCTGGTATTTTGTATGTGAACAGCAGTGAAATGCCTTGGTCACTGACCATGGTCGATGTACCAAAGAAAAATGACGGCGATGTTTCACTGAAAGGAATTGGTAACGGCGTTTATCTTACCTACTGTACTGCCTGCCACGGACCAGAGCGGAAGGGTAACGGCAGCTCTTACCCTTCCCTGCTGGGGTTGAACATGAAATACAATGAACAGCAGGCACGCAAGATCATTGAGAATGGGAAAAACATGATGCCGGCATTCAAGCAACTGAGCGATGGAGAAAAAAAAGCATTGCTTGCTTTCCTGTTAGATATCCAGGAGAAGGAACCGGGTGCTGCTGTCAAAGCAAAAACTGTTGGTAGTTCGCAGAACAGGGAGCCTGCCAGTACAGCGTCTGTAAACCCTATGCATCAAAAGAGCATCATGGATGAAGTGCCTTATACCATGACGGGGTATAACCGCTTTGCCGATAAGAATGGTTACCCAGGCATTACCCCACCCTGGGGTACTTTAAATGCGGTAGACCTGAACTCCGGCAAACTGTTGTGGAAAGTACCGCTGGGAGAATATGAGGAACTAACCAAAAAAGGCATACCACCTACCGGTACTGAAAATTATGGCGGTCCCGTTGTAACAAAAGGAGGATTGGTGTTCATTGCAGCATCCAAAGATGCTAAGATCAGGGCTTTTGATAAGCAGAGCGGGAAGATATTATGGGAGGCACAGTTGCCTGTACCAGGCTATGCAACGCCAGCTACCTATATGAGCAATGGCAGACAGTATGTAGTGATCGCATGTGGTGGTGGAAAAATAGGCAGCAAGTCGGGTGACCAGTACATCGCGTTTGCTTTACCGCAACAGTTCATACAAAAGCAGGCGAAGTAAGTTTATTTTGTAAAAATATTAGCTTTACTGCAATAAACAAATCTATCGGCCAACCCCGCTATGCAAACGATGTATTCAAATAACATTTCCAGGACTATTTTCGAACAATGGGTTGAAGCATACACAGATAAAATGTATTCATGGGCATTTTACAAGACGAACAGTAAGGAAATTGCTGAGGACCTGGTACAGGACACTTTTTTAGCAGCTTTTCAGGCCATTGATAAATTTGAAGGCAAAAGCAATCCAAAAACGTGGTTATTGGCTATTCTTAATAATAAAATTGCGGAACATTTCAGAAAATCTTACCAGAATCCTATTACATCGGCGGGAGAAGAAAATCAATATACGGGTGATTCGTTGCTGGATGCTTTATTTGATACGGATGGCCACTGGATTAAAGAACAACAGCCCGGGCATTGGAACGAAGAGCAAACCAATTTATTGGACGATGCAGGCTTCTTGCAGGTTTTACAGCATTGTATGGGTACATTACAACCAGGCTGGTATGCAGTGATACAATTAAAATATATGGAAGAAAGAAAAGGAGCATTTATTTGTCAGGAACTGAACATAGCACCCACTAATCTATGGCAAATACTTCACAGGGCTAAGCTGCAACTTAGGAAATGTATTGAAGTCAATTGGTTTAAGAAGTAATGATATGAAGAGATTAATGTACATATTAATGCTTTCATGTAAAAAGGCAACAATGTTAATAGAGAAAAAAGCTTTGTTTGGCCTTTCCTGGAAAGAAAATATACAACTGCACCTGCATAAAAGTATGTGTGATGCCTGCACTACTTATGAAAAGCAAAGCAAGCTTTTAGATAAACTGCTTCATAAACATATACATGGGGAGAATTTTGATCATATCCCCACCTCGCCAAATGAACCCCTGAAAGAAAGGATCATTAATAAACTACAATGAATTTATGGATCCCCGCTCTGAAGAGCGGGGCAAGAGTTTTATTTTTCTTAACACTTGATGGTGCAACAGGGTATTAATAATTTTTTCTAAAAATTATTAATACCCTGTCAGGTTTGATTGGGCCGGCCAACTAATGCTTTACATAACGATTTTAAACAAAACGTAAAACAAACAAAATGGAAAAGAAAAAAAGCATTCTTGCCGGTTCATTAGTTGCCGGTGCTCTCATGACAGTAACAGGATTAACAGCCAATGCTGCCAGCATGTTTAGCTACAATAACCTGGGTACTGGCGACGTGGTTAGAGCCAACCTGCTCAGCAGGGAAGTAGCCGCCAAAAATTTTGAATTGAAATGCGGCGAGAAAGGCAAGGCCGACAGCGCTATGATGAAAAAAGGAAAGGATGGGAAATGCGGAGAAGGCAAGTGTGGCGACAGCAAAAAAGGTGACAAGAAGAAAGACATGAAGAAAGGGAAAGACGGGAAATGCGGAGCTGATAAAAAGCAGATGTAATTGCCATCCTTTCATTAAAGGCAGGTAAACTAACACTGCCTGCCTTTATGTTCACTTAAAACATGTATTATGGTTGGCATAGGTTATAGAAAAGATTTTGCAGCGGAGTTTTTGCAAAGCAATACACTGCACCCTTCTTTTATTGAAGTAGCCCCAGAGAACTGGATAGGTGTCGGTGGCTATTGGAAGAAGCAGTTTCAACAGGCGCTGGAAAAATACCCGCTGTTCACACATGGGTTGTCCCTGTCTCTCGGCAGCCCTGATGAGCTGGATATTGATTTCCTGAAAAAAGTGAAAGCCTTTTTGAAAGAAACGGGCGCGGTCATATACTCCGAACATCTCAGCTACGCTAAATGCGATAATGCACATTTATACGATTTACTCCCTATTCCTTTTACCAACGATGCAGTAAAGCATGTGGCGGAAAGGATTAATACGGTACAGGATCTGCTGGAAAGAAAGATAGCCATTGAAATCGTAAGTTATTATACCCCCGTTGCTCCGGAATTAAGCGAAATTGAATTCATCAATGCCGTATTGGAAGAAGCTGGTTGCGATCTTTTGTTAGACGTGAATAACGTGTACGTAAACAGCTTTAATCACCATTACGACGCCAGGGCATTTATAGCCCAACTGCCTATGGAAAGTGTAGGATACATACACATGGCAGGCCATGAGAAAGTATCCGATACATTGATCATAGATACACATGGAGAAGCTATTATTGATCCTGTTTATGAACTGTTTGAATACACCATGCATCAATTGAATAGAAATGTGCCGGTATTATTAGAAAGGGATTTTAATATTCCTGACATGCAGGAATTACAAACAGAGATCAACAGGTTGTCTGCCATTAAGCAGGCAGTATTAAAAACAAAAGACCATGCCATTGCTTGATACTACCTATATGTACCAGTCCGGCCTGGCTGCTTATTGCCGCACCGGAAGCTTGCCGGCTATACCAGGCATTAACGCCTACAATGTAATACAGTACCGCAGGCTGGTGTATAATGTAGTGGATGATATGTTACAAAACGCGTACCCGCTTACTCATGCACTGCTATCTGTTGAAGAATGGGAGCAGGTGGTCAATGAATTTTTTATCCATCATCCCTGCCAGTCGCCCCAGGTATGGTATATGCCAAAAGAATTTTACCAGTACCTGTCAGACACCAAACACCCTTTGCTGAAAAAATACCCCTTCCTGGCAGACCTGCTTTGGTTTGAATGGGTGGAAGTGGAATTATTTATGATGGAAGATAAAACAGCGCGTGCGGGTAACTCAGGCGATGTTTTGTTCAGTAAGCTGGTATTGAACCCCGAGCACCAATTGCTTTTATTTAACTACCCGGTTCATGAGAAAAGCGCTAAGTATATTACCCGCGGCGATAAGGGAAACTATTATGTCATTGCACATCGCAATACGGAGGGAGAAGTGAATTTTACCAGCATTGCCCCGGCTTTAGCCAGGATGATTGAATACCTTTCATCAGCTCCTTTGTCAATCACAGACTTATTTGACATGTTCCGACAGGAGTATGACTTACCATTGACCGAAGATGATCAAAAAATAATCATACAATTTTTTACCAACGCTTACCAACAGCAATTAATCATTGGTTTCCCTGTTTTCTGAAAACGCTGCTGAATAGATGATGGGCTTACTATAATGCGGTAAAAATTTGAGTGTCGAAATGTGCGAAAGGAGGATTTATAAGAGGTAAATAAAATCGGTTGATGTCATACGAGTAACCAGTATAAACTTTTGTATGACAAAAAAAAATGTAATCAGGGCAATTAAAGTTGCTATTGTAGTCGGAAGCCTGCTTAATGTGATAAATAGCTATGATGTTCTGTGGCAGAGAAATTTTACTGACAGGAGTATAATAAGAATCATTCTTACTTATATTACTCCCTTTTGCGTATCACTGTATTCATCAGTAAAGGCATCAAAAACACTTTGATGGTTTTGTATAGCCACTTAAAGAATTACTAAGACACTGAAATTATACCATGTATATGAAAATAAAACACCGCTTAAACGCATGCGTTTACTTCTTTGAAAAAGGAAAATCTATTCCCTTGTTTTTAATGCGAATAGCGCTTGCCTATGGCTTTTATGTACCGGCCACTAAAAAATGGGCAGATATTAACAGTATCGCAGACTGGTTTGCCGGTATCGGCATCCCCGCCCCGCACCTCAATGCCTATTTAGCTGCAGGCACAGAAGCTGCAGGCGTTGTATTGTTGGCTTTAGGACTGGGCACCAGGATGATTGCCATTCCATTGATCATTATAATGATGGTAGCCATCAAAACAGTGCATTGGACAAACGGATTTGAAGCCGGCGAGAATGGATTTGAAATACCCTTGTATTATATTATTATGCTATTAACACTGCTTGTATTCGGAGCCGGTAAATTCAGCCTTGACTATGTGATTGGCAGGAGGTTAAAGAGCAAACAAGTGTTATGAAGGGAGAAACGCTGAACCAGGTTGAAGTAAAACGAACAGGCCATACAACCAATGATCATTGGTTGTATGGCCTGTTTAGGTTTTAACGTATTACCTAACCCTGGGAATCTTTAAAAGCTCAGCTTTAAACTTGCGGCATAGGTAGTGCCTATTTGGCTGAAGTGCGAGCCATCGTAAGTAGTGATCGGGTACCTGCCATTAAATGTTAAGTCATTTGAAAGGTCTTTAACTTTAGAGGGATCGTTTAAAACAGTTTGTCCGGTAGCAGTTAGTGCTACAAATCTCCATTTTGGCAGCACATTAAAAAGATTCTGGATAGTTACAGATGCTGTTAAGGTTTTAGAAAGTCTCACGCTTGCTCCTAAATCTGTAACCACTTTGGTAGCAAAAACTGTTTTTATATCACTTAAAGAAGCGTAAGATTCATCAGCCAGATCGGCCTGTTGAAATGTTGCCGGACCAAACATGGTATTATTCAGGTTTAAATTCCAATTACCGATTGCATAATCAATACCTAATATGGCTTTGTGTTTTGGTCTTGAGGTCAGTAATAAAGCTGTAATGGTTTCATTGATAACGGATATGCCTGCCCCTGAAAGTATGGGAGGGTTCTTAACCCTTAGCATTTTATTCTGCAAGGTATAATTACCCGCCAGGTTAATACCTAATTTGCCGCGGCCTAATGCCAGTTTTCTGTAACTGGCTACAAAATCCAGGCCTTCAGTACGTGTATCTAATCCATTTAAAAAGAATTGCAGTTGCGAAACGCCAGTATTAGCCAATACTGCATTTAAGGTCGCGGCTGATGGGTTGGTGGGGTCCGCTGCAATATCCTGGCTCAAAACGACCCTATTATTGACTGTAATGTTATAGTAATCTAATGTTATACTAAAATTGGGTACAGGATTAATGCCAATACCAGCTGTGAAGTTAACCGATTTTTCAGGTTGTAATTTAGGAACACCAAGCGCAGCCGCAGTAGTACTATTATTGCTAAGCAG
>JBHAFM010000170.1:0-17798 GCA_041856175.1 Sediminibacterium sp. | reverse complement strand
TTCCTTTAATATGCTTTTGGCATATTCCACACTTAAATATTGAAGAAATTTTTTAGGGCTCACGCCTGCCCAGTCAGTAAACAGCCGTTGAAAATGAAACGGACTCAGATGAATGCGTTCGGCAATCTCATCCAGGTTGGGTTGATCCCTAAAATTATCTTTGAGGTAATCAATCGCCTCGGCTATGCGATGGTAATTGATGCTTTCCTGTGTTGTCATTGTCTTATATATTGAAAAACAAAAATATCACTCCTGCTGCTGCCCGGAAACCCGAAAATTGCGGACTATCAATATTTGCTTAAAAAATACCTGCAATTGTACTTATAATGGTTTAAGTACCTACTTTTACACTGCTTTAGGGGTGCCCACAAGAAAGGCTGAGATTATACCCTTGCACCTGATCAGGATAATGCCTGCGCAGGAAAAAGTAACCGATGCCCAGCATCTCTTATTTTCTCCCTTAAAGTAGTTGCTTTTATTGTTTCATCCATCAAATAAATGGTATGACTGTTTCTGTCAATAACCAACCCAGGGAATTTCCCGAGCATACAACTGTTATGCAGCTCATACAAGCTATGGGCATTAACGCGTTCAACGGCATGGCCATCGCCGTCAATAACACCATTGTCAGAAAAGAGGAATGGGAGTCGCATTACCTTAGACTCAATGATGCTATTGTACTGATACGCGCATCCCAGGGTGGATAACCCTTGCGCTGTTACCTTATAATATAATATTAAAAACCCAACCCTTTCATAATGAAAAAAGATAAAGCGCCTGCCTCACATGAAGAAGTAATTGTTCGTACACCATTAACAGGATCCCGCAAAATCTATGTGTCGGGCAAACTGCATCCCATCAAGGTTGCCATGCGTGAGATCGTTTTAGGTAATACGATCGACAGGTCATTGGGCAAAGAAGCCGAGATTGCCAATACACCTGTTACTGTTTATGATACCAGTGGCCCTTACACCGATCCCAACATAAACATCGATCTTAAAAAAGGATTACCCAGGTTACGCGAAGAATGGATCATTAACAGGAACGATGTGCAGCAACTCGATGCCTTTTCTTCCGCCTACAGTAACCAGCGCCTGACAGATGAAAAGCTGAAACCATTGCAGTTTGAGCATATTCAAAAGCCATACAAAGCCATTGAAGGCAACAACGTTACTCAATTGCATTATGCGCGTAAAGGTATTATTACACCTGAGATGGAATACATTGCCATCCGCGAAAACCAACGTATTGAAGAGCTCGCCAACGGCGATGCTTCCTGGCACCAGCATCCCGGTAACAGCTTTGGCGCCAATACGCCCCTTAAAAAAATAACACCGGAATTTGTCCGTGATGAAGTAGCTGCCGGAAGAGCTATTATCCCCGCCAATATCAATCACCCTGAGACGGAGCCAATGATCATTGGCCGCAACTTCTTAGTAAAGATCAATACCAACATCGGCAACTCGGCCGTTACCTCTACCATTGAAGAAGAAGTGGACAAAGCCGTATGGAGCTGCCGCTGGGGTGGTGATACCCTCATGGATCTTTCTACCGGTAAAAACATCCACGAAACAAGGGAATGGATCATCCGTAACTGCCCGGTTCCTGTGGGTACTGTTCCTATTTACCAGGCGCTGGAAAAAGTGAATGGTAAAGCCGAATATCTCACCTGGGAAATTTTTAAAGACACTTTGATTGAACAGGCCGAACAGGGCGTGGATTATTTCACCATTCATGCCGGTGTATTGCTTCGTTATATTCCTTTAACAGCAAAACGTACCACAGGTATCGTTTCACGCGGCGGCAGTATCATGGCCAAATGGTGCCTGGCCCATCACAAAGAAAGTTTTTTATATACCCATTTCGAAGAGATCTGCGAGATCATGAAAGCATACGATGTAAGTTTCTCTTTGGGTGATGGCCTGCGTCCGGGTTCCATTGCCGACGCCAATGATGCTGCACAGTTTGCAGAGCTGGAAACCCTAGGTGAGCTCACAAAAATTGCCTGGAAACATGATGTGCAGGTAATGATCGAAGGGCCGGGTCACGTGCCCATGCATTTGATCAAAGAAAATATGGACAAGCAGCTGAAAGAATGCCATGAAGCGCCTTTCTACACCCTCGGGCCATTGACAACAGATATCGCTCCCGGCTATGATCATATCACTTCTGCCATTGGCGCTGCCATGATTGGTTGGTATGGAACCGCGATGCTTTGCTATGTTACACCAAAAGAGCATTTGGGGCTGCCCAATAAGAAAGACGTGAAAGACGGGGTCATCACCTATAAGATTGCTGCGCATGCGGCTGACTTAGCCAAAGGGCACCCTGGTGCACAGCATAGGGACAATGCGCTGAGTAAGGCAAGGTTTGAATTCCGGTGGGAAGACCAGTTCAACCTGTCGCTCGATCCTGATACCGCCCGTTCCTATCACGATGAAACATTACCGGCAGAGGGGGCAAAGCTTGCGCATTTCTGTTCTATGTGCGGTCCGCATTTCTGTTCTATGAAAATCACACAGGATATACGGGATTATTCTGCACAGCAGGAAGAAGAACTGCTCAAAGGCATGGAAGAAAAATCGAAAGAGTTCAAAGAACAGGGCGCCGAAATATATATCTGATTTTTTGACTTTTTAATTTTGACTTTTGACTTTTCATAAACCATACATACTCAGCATTGCCGGCTTCGACCCCAGTGGCGGAGCCGGCATACTGGCCGATATTAAAACCATAGAAGCCAATGGTGGTTATGGATTGGGTGTATTGTCTGCCGTTACGTATCAGAATGATACTGCCTTTGAAAAAGTGGAATGGCTTTCCCTGGCGCAAATAACAGCACAACTGGCCATCCTGTTAAAAAGGTTTGCAGTCCAATACATCAAAATAGGCCTTATAGAAAGTATGGAAGTGCTTGATGAATTAGTCAGTTATATCAAACAACAAATGCCGGAAGCAATCATCGTGTGGGACCCCATTCTGAAAGCAAGCGCCGGGTTCATGTTTCACGAGGCTGTGAACAGGGGTAAGCTCAGCGGATTGCTGGACGCTTTTTTTTGCATCACACCAAATAAGCCTGAGGCAGTTCAGTTGTTTGGAGAACAGCAGTTGCATAAAACATTATTGCAACAAAGCAGTACTTGTGCCATTTACCTCAAAGGAGGCCATGATACCGGGGCCGCTGCAACAGATATACTTTATACAAACCTGCAAACCCATTCTTTTACCAACCAGCGACTAACCAACGGTGAAAAGCATGGCAGTGGTTGTGTTTTATCCGCCGCTTTAACCACACAGCTTGCTTTAGGAAAAGACCTGGCAACAGCGGCAAAAAATGCCAACCTGTACACCCATCATTTTTTAGCCAGTAATACAACATTACTGGGTTATCACCAATACCTGTTCAACCATGAAACAAATCAGTAAACTGCATTACATTACCACTTCTGCACAACTTGCAGAGCAGGCCTGCAAGGCAGGCGTGAACTGGGTTCAGCTCCGGTTGAAGAACCTTACCTATGACGCTTATAAGGGCCTGGCTTTAGATGTTCAGTCGGTATGCCAGCAATACAATGCCACATTCATTATTAACGACAATGTATCACTTGCCTTAGACATTGGTGCGGATGGTGTGCATATCGGTAAAGAAGACATGCCGCCTTCCAAAGCAAGGGCCATACTGGGTAATGATTTTATTATTGGCTGCACCGCCAATACGATTGAAGACATCATCCTGCTTTCGCAGGGACCTGCTGATTATATTGGCCTGGGGCCCTACCGCTTCACTGCTACCAAAGAAAAATTAAGTCCTATTATCGGACTGGATGGCTACCAGGCCATTTTCAGCCTCCTTAAGCATATCCCTGCAACCATCCCCCCGGTTATTGGCATCGGTGGAATACAGCAGGAAGATATGGATACACTGCTTGCCAGCGGTTTACATGGCGTTGCTGTTTCGGGTGCTATCTCCAATGCTTCATCAGTAACTGAGGCCGCTAAATTGTTTGTTGAATCTTTGTAACAAAATTGTTTGTATTAAACCTAATACATAACATGTTTAAAATAGTATCAGATGAAAGACATATTAACCATTGCGGGAAAAGATTTTGAAAGCCGCCTGTTTACAGGTACAGGAAAATTTGGTAACCACCAGGTAATGGAAGAAGCCTTACTGGCATCAGGCACAGAAATGGTTACGATGGCGCTGAGGCGTATTGATATGCAGGATAAAGAAGACGATATCCTACAGCACCTGCAGCACCCCTCTTTTAATTTACTGCCCAATACTTCGGGCGTACGCAATGCTAAAGAAGCTGTATTTGCAGCACAAATGGCAAGGGAAGCCCTGCAGACCAACTGGCTCAAATTAGAAATACATCCCGATCCCAAATACCTGTTGCCTGACCCGGTTGAAACACTGAAAGCTGCAGAAGAACTGGTGCAATTGGGATTTATTGTATTGCCTTATATACATGCCGACCCGGTGCTGTGCAAACGACTGGAAGAAGCAGGTGTGGCAGCAGTAATGCCCCTGGGCGCTCCTATTGGCAGTAACAAAGGATTAAAGACCATTGATTTCCTGCAGATCATCATTGAACAAAGCAAAGTGCCGGTAGTGGTGGATGCTGGCATTGGTTCTCCCAGTCACGCTGCGGCAGCAATGGAACTTGGCGCCGACGCTGTTTTGGTTAATACTGCTATTGCTGTAGCCGGTGACCCTGTTGCCATGGCCATTGCCTTTAAAAACGCAGTAGAAGCGGGTCGCATGGCTTATAATGCCGGATTAGGCGCAGTTAGTGATCATGCAACAGCCAGCAGCCCTTTTACTCAATTCCTGGCAGCACTCTAAATTATAATTATTATGTTCCAGCAATTATTTGATACCTATCACTGGGAAGAAGTAAAGCAAAGCATTTACAGCAAAACAGCCGCAGATGTACAAACTGCTTTACAAAAAGAAAAACGCAGTATGGAAGATTTTAAAGCACTGATCTCTCCTGCCGCCCTGCCTTACTTAGAGCAAATGGCGCAATTGAGCCATCGCCTTACCCAGAAACGTTTTGGAAAAACACTGCAATTGTACATTCCTTTGTATTTGTCCAATGAATGCCAGAATATTTGTACCTATTGCGGGTTTAGTCTCCACAATAAGATACCACGTAAAACTTTAACGCCATTTGAGATCATGCAGGAAGCCAACTACCTGAAAGAACAGGGCTTTGAGCATGTATTATTGGTTACCGGCGAAGCCAATAAAACCGTTGGAGTAGACTACCTCCAAAACGCCATCACTTTATTGAAGCCCCATTTTGCCAATGTATCGATGGAAGTGCAACCCTTAGAGCAGGAAGAATATGAAGTCTTGCGGGAAGCCGGGCTGCATACGGTGCTGGTGTACCAGGAAACCTATCACAAAGATGATTATAAACTGCACCATACCAAAGGAAAGAAATCCAATTTCGATTTCCGGCTCGCTACGCCGGACCGGCTGGGAAAAGCCGGTATGCATAAAATAGGCCTGGGTGTTTTGATCGGGCTGGAGGACTGGCGTACAGATAATTTCTTCACTGCGCTGCATTTGCAATATTTAGAAAAGACCTATTGGCAAACCAGGTACAGTATTTCATTTCCCAGGCTCCGGCCCGCTGAAGGTTTGATTGAACCCAAAGTGGTCATGAATGACAGGGAACTGGTTCAGCTCATTTGTGCCTGGCGCATTTTTAACGAGGAAGTAGAGTTGTCCATCTCCACAAGAGAAAACGAAAATTTCCGCGATCATGTTATACAGTTGGGCATTACAAGCATCAGTGCAGGTTCCAAAACAAATCCCGGCGGCTATGTTACAGCCGTGGAATCACTGGAACAATTTGAAATAGACGATAGCCGCAGTCCCGCTGAGATCGTCAGCATGATTGAAAGCAAAGGCTACAAACCCGTTTGGAAGGACTGGGAAGCATTTGCATAAATAGTAACTTTGTAAAACGATTCTGTTTTATGTTATCGCAGGAAGAGCAATATCGTTATAGCCGTCAACTGATCCTGCCCGAAATAGGAGTGGAGGGACAGTTAAAACTAAAGGCAGCCAAAGTATTGGTCATTGGTGCCGGCGGATTGGGCTGCCCGGTATTGCAATACCTCGCTGCAGCAGGTGTGGGTACTATAGGTATAGTGGATGGTGATGCAGTCGAAGAAAGTAACCTGCAAAGACAGGTATTATATACCACCGCAGATATTGGAACAAACAAAACGCTTGCAGCAAAAACAAAGATACAGGCGCTGAATCCTTTCATTGCTGTAACAGAACATCCTTTTCATGTAGACAAAGAAAACATACTGCCATTAGTTGAGGCGTATGATATAGTAGTAGATGGTACAGATAATTTTGCCACAAGATACCTGGTAAATGATGCCTGCGTAATATGTAACAAGCCACTTGTATTTGGATCTATTTTTAAGTTCGAGGGACAGGTTGCTGTTTTCAACTACCTCGACGGGCCTACTTACCGCTGTGTTTTTCCCGAGCCGCCATTAGAGGGTAATATGCCCAACTGTGCTACCATTGGGGTGGTAGCTTCCCTGCCGGGTATTGTAGGTACGTTGCAGGCCAATGAAGTGATCAAAATCATTACAGGTATTGGTGAAGTCCTATCCGGGCGCTTATTGCTGATAGATGTCATGACGATGCAAATGCAGACCTTTACCTTCAATGCCGTTGCAAAGAACAGGTCCATTCAGCAATTGGGCAATTATGAATATGATTGCGCAGCACCTGATACAACCATTTCATATGAAGCTTTGCTCCAAATGATGCACGAAACAGAAGTGCAGCTTATTGATGTGAGAGAGCCGGAAGAACATACCAGGTTTCATATCGGAGGAGTGAATATTCCTTTGGCACAATTAGATGCTCAATATGGCCAGCTCAATCCTTCAGCACCTGTTGTGCTGTATTGCGCTTTGGGCATCAGGAGCCAGAAAGCCGTGTCTATCCTGGTAAACAGAGGGTTTGCCAACGTAGTAAGCCTGCAGGGCGGCATTAATCGCCTGATTCCGGTTGTTTAACGACTTACATCTTGCAGTTTTTGAAATGCGGTAAGCGGGTCAGTTGCTTCCCAAACAGCGCCTAATAATGCGGCGCCATCAAACCCATGTGCATGCAGCGTGGGTATATTAGTATGATCAACGCCACCAAGTGCTATAACAGCCGGGATTTTTCTTGCATCAATTGCAGCGTTTTGTTTCAGTAATTGCATGCCAGCCATATCTATCGCTGCTGCATACCCTTTTTTGGAAATACTGTCAAATACAGGACTGATAAACACATAATCAAATGGATACCGGTTCTCTTCTATTTCACGCCAGGAATGAACCGAGGCTGATAAAGAAGCAGGCGATAAGCCAATGATTGCATCCATCTGGGTTTGATCATGCAGCAGGTAATTTTTACAGTGGAGCCCTAACGAAGGAAACGCCTTTACTAAGCTGAACTGTTCATGTACTGCAATACGAGCATGGTATTGCTGGTGAATATCATCCAGGTAATGATGGTACGCAGTAATTGCATAGTCCTTTTTTCGCAGGTGAAGCCGTTGTAAACCAAGGTCAAAGAGCTGGTTAACCAGTGCAGTTTCATGAGGTACTGTTTGTTCCGGTGTAATTAAAATGAGCTGCATATAATCTTTTGTAAGATAAAATAAATACGACCGCTTATCCTTTTTCAGCAGCTGTTTTAGAAAAAAATAAGGTGGTTTTATTTATTAGTTTTAATTTTTCAGGTTATGGATACCCAAAACAACCATACTCCTACAAAGGGAATACTATCCTATTTCAGGGAAGCATTAAACAGTGAGCACCAGGATTTTACACAGGGCAGTATACGCAAAGCTGTGTTCATGCTGGCGGTTCCGATGATTTTGGAGATGTGCATGGAATCTGTTTTTGCTGTAGTGGATATTTTTTTTGTGGGCAAATTAGGGCCCGGCGCTGCCGCCACCGTTGGTTTAACTGAATCGTTCCTGACCATAGTCTATTCAGTAGCCATCGGCTTAAGCATGGCTGCAACTGCCATGGTAGCAAGACGCATTGGGGAGAAGAATCCGGATGGTGCCGCCAAAGCCGGTGCACAGGCCGGCCTGCTTTCGTTTGCGGTAACCATCCTGATCAGCATTACCGGTATTTTCTTCGCCGGCAACATATTATCGTTCATGGGTGCAGGCGCCGATGTGATTGCCATGGGCAAGTCTTATACCCGCATCATGCTGACAGGAAATGTGGTGATCATGCTGCTCTTCCTGATCAATGGTATTTTCAGGGGTGCAGGCGATGCCGCTATTGCCATGCGCAGTTTGTGGGTAGCCAATATCTGTAATATCATCCTCTGTCCCATTCTCATTCACCGTTACGGACTGCCCGGCGCTGCCATGGCAACTACCACGGGCAGGGGTATTGGCGTGTGTTACCAATTGTATCACCTGTTCAAAGGGAAGGGTATGATCAAAATACACGGGCGCCATTTTATTCCTGACATGGAAATACTTAAATCACTGTCCAATATCGCTTCTACTGCCACTTTACAATTCTTAGTTGCCTCTGCAAGCTGGATGGCCATGGCGCGGATCATCTCGGATTTTGGAAGTATTGCCATTGCCGGCTATACGGTTGCTTTGAGACTGATCGTTTTCTTTATTATGCCGGCATGGGGATTGAGCAATGCGGCAGCCACATTAGTTGGACAAAACCTTGGCGCCAACCAGCCCGGGCGGGCGGAACAATCGGTATGGAAAACAGCCAGGTACAATGCTGTATTCATGGCTTTTGTTTCTGTATTATTTGTGGTTGGCGCAGAATTTTTTGTGGGATTGCTCAATTCAGACCCTGCAGTACAAAAAGTTGCTGTTACCGCATTGCGTATTGTAAGCCTGGGTTATATTTTTTATGGTGTCGGGATGGTGATGATCAATGCCTTCAATGGCGCCGGTGACAGCCGTACCCCTACCTGGATCAACCTGTTCTGGTTCTGGATATTCCAGATACCGTTTGCCTATTTATTGGCCAAGGTCCTAAAAATGGGACCAACAGGCGTATTCCTTGCTATTGTGATCACTGAAACCTGTATCACCATTACCAGTGTACTAATGTTCAGAAGGGGAAAATGGAAAACGGTGAAGCTATAGATCAGCGTTCGGCAAACCCGCCAGCGTCATCCTGATCTCACCATACGTAATGTTAGCAGGGAGATTGTCTTTTAATAATTTGAGACTGAGCATGCCATATTTTACTGCCGCTTTTTCTATCAGTTCCTGTTTGTCGGCAGTTACAAAATCTCTTAGCGGCAGTTCTCCTGAAGCCACATAGAAACTTAAATGCGTTTCAATGGTTGTAACGGCAAGGTTCCTGGCTGCCGCAATTTCATCAACAGGCATGCCTTCCAGGTACAGGTTGTAACTCACACGTTTGGTGTCTGAATCGCGTTCTTTTACAACCCTTGTTTTTGTCTTCTTCTCCCGCTTAGGTTGTTTCAGTTCTATTTGTGTCGTAAGGTTATGGTCATGACAGTATTCTTTTACAAGTGCTAAAAATGAAGTACCGTACCGTTGAATTTTGTAAGCGCCAAAACCCGATATTTTAGAGAGGTCGCTCTCTGTATGCGGCAAATAAGTGGCCAGATCCAATAAACTGCTGTCGCTCAGGATAAGGTAAGCCGGTACATTCTCTTCGTGCGCCATTGTATTGCGCAGTTTTTTCAACGCTTCAAACAATCCTTTTTCATACGGATGCTGCTGGTATATTTCAGGTTCTTTGGCAATGGTTACCTGTACTGGCGCGGTGAGGTACACTTTTTCTCCTTTGAATAAAACGCCCTTGCTTTGCGCGGTCAGTTGCAGTACGGGGTATTCGCCATCGGTCAGTTGCAGGTAATTGTAGTGGAGCAATTCCTTGATATAATGCATCCATTCTTCCTTGGGCTTGTCTTTACCAATACCATACACAGATAGCTGTTTGTGCTCTTCCCGCATTTTCTCACTGTTGCTGCCCCGCAGCAGATCAACCACATAACGCATACCGAAGCGCTCTTTTACACGGGTAACAGCGCTCAGTATTTTTTGTGCTGCAATGGTGCTGTCCTGCAACACCGGCTTGTTCAGGCAGGTATCACAACTGCCGCAGTAATCACCGGTATCTTCACCAAAATAATTCAGCAGGTATTTTCTCCTGCAATTTTTGGTCTCACAGAACTTAACCATCCGGTCGAGCTTCTGCAAAAGGACCTTCGTTTGCGCCTCGTTGTCTTCCACCTGGGCAAATTTTTTCAGTTTCATTACATCCCCTGTGCCATAGAACAGGATGGCTTCACTATGCAATCCATCGCGGCCCGCCCTTCCTGTTTCCTGGTAATAGCCTTCAATATTTTTGGGAAGGTCTGCATGTACTACAAACCGCACATTGCTTTTGTTGATACCCATGCCAAATGCAATGGTTGCCACTATGACTTTAATATCATCTTTCAGAAACAGGTCCTGCCGTTCCTCGCGGATGTTTTTTTCCAGCCCCGCATGATAGGCCGCGGCATTAAAACCATCAGCCTGCAGGTCTGCGGCCAATGATTCTGTTGCCGCCCTGCTCAAACAATAAATAATGCCGCTGTCATCTGCATGTTCGCGCAGATAGGTTACCAGCTCTTCGTAATAATTTCGCTTTGGCTTAACGTAGTAAAAAATGTTGGGGCGGTTAAAGCTGTTTTCGAAAACACGGGCAGCACTTAAATGCAGTTGTTCAACTATGTCTTTTTTAGTTACACCGTCTGCCGTTGCGGTTAACGCAATAACCGGGATCGAAGGAAATACTGTCTTGAGCTGATTTAATACCCGGTATTCAGGCCGGAAATCATGACCCCACTGGCTGATACAATGCGCTTCATCAATGGCGAATAAAGAAACATTAAACCCTTTCAGCAATTGTAAGAGCTGCACTTCGGCCCCGACCAATCTTTCCGGCGCTACATACAATAGTTTTAATTCATTCCTGCGAAGCTGGCCCATAATCTCAGCCTGCTCACTGCTGTGCTGGGTGCTGTTCAGAAAAGCAGCTTTGACGCCGCTCAGTACCAAAGCATCTACCTGGTCTTTCATCAGGGCTATCAGGGGGCTCACTACGACCGTTACCCCGTCAAAACACAAAGCAGGTACCTGGTAACAAAGGCTTTTGCCACCGCCGGTAGGCATTAGTACAACGGCATCATGTCTACCCAGGATATGCGTGATGATGGCTTCCTGGTTATGACGGAAGGCTTCATAGCCAAAAACGGACTGCAGTACCTGCAGCGGAGTATCAATAATAGCCATAGACTTTGCGCATAAAAATTGCGCACACAAGATAACGAGGGAAGTGGTGAAGCGACAATAGGTATTTATACCTGATTTTAACCCCTTTTTACAATTCCCGTATCCAGATATTACGGTAGCTCGCTGCAAGGCCGCCGTCTTTACCATGGTCCTGCAATACCAGCGGCTCTTTGGCGCCGTGTGCTTTGTACTCTGGCAGGCCTATCCACTGTGTACCGCCTTTAATGGATACGTTGTTTTGTATCAGTACGCCATTGTGCAATACAGTAATACGGGCAGGAGACTGCAACTTTCCGTCCGCATCAAATTGCGGTGCGGTGAAGATGATGTCATAGGTCTGCCATTCGCCGGGCTTTTTGCTGGCATTCACCAACGGTATGTATTGTTTGTAAATGCTGCCTGTCTGGCCATTCACATAAGTAGGATTATTATAACCATCCAGTACCTGTAATTCATAACGGCCCATAAAAAAGATGCCGCTGTTGCCGCGCGTTTGACCCGAGCCCACCACAGTGGCTGGTGAATGCCATTCAACATGCAACTGGCAATTGCCAAAACTTTGTTTGGTGGCAATATTGCCCGATCCCTTTTCAATGGAGAAAGATCCGTCTTTTGCAATGCTGCAAACAGCGGGGCCGCCATTGACCCTGTTCCATTTCGACATGTCTTTACCATCAAATAATACAATGGCGTCTGAAGGAGCGGCACTATTGGTTTTACCGGGTGTAACTACCGGGGGAACCGGTTCCCATATTTCTGTTTTGGCAGCTTCTTTTACAAGGCTGTCCTGGTTAGGTTTGTTTTGTGCATATGCAACAGTTGTTGCACCGAGCAACAGGGCTGCGGAAAATAATAAGCTGTTTTTCATACGGTTAAGATCAGGCGTTAATAAATTAAATTTTAGGTAATTGATAACCATTATGATAATGGCTCATCAGGTATTTTTCATTGATCCTTTCATCAGCAAAGCGGTTGGTCCTGGTATCCCAGATCAATTTCTGACCACTCCGGTAAGCAATATTACCCATTTGAGCCAGGGTGGCTATTTTAGCACCGGCTTGTATAGGGCAATGGAGTGCTGTTGTATTGCGCGACTTTACTACATCGACAAAATTCTGCCAGTGTTTTTCGAGGCCATTGTCGACCGATTTTTTAAATGGCACTACTACTTTGTTTGCATTCTTTTTTTCTTCGATCACTTCCCAGCCACCACGGTTCAGCACTAATGTGCCGTTATTACCAATGAATGCCACGCCATGATCCCTGTTATAATTACCATTACCAATACCTACTGCATGATCCCAGATCACATTAAAATGGTCAAACTCATACAATGACATCAAAGTATCCGGTGTTTCATCTGCAGAATCGGGCTTGGCAAATTTTCCGCCGAGCGCTGCAATGGATTTCGGCGTATCAGCCTTCATACCCAGCAACGCATAATCCAATAAGTGCACGCCCCAGTCGGTCATCAGCCCGCCTGCATAATCCCAAAACCAGCGGAAGGTAAAATGAAAGCGGTTGATATTAAAAGGCCTGTGTTGTGCGGGGCCGAGCCATTGGGTATAATCCACACCCGGCGGAACCGGGGAATCGGGTTTTACTTCGAGTGGTTGTTTCCAGTCGAGGTAGCACCATACTTTCACCGTTCTGATATTTCCCAGCTGGCCGCTGTGTACAAAATCAACGGCTTCTGTAAAATGCTGCTGGCTTCTTTGCCATTGGCCGGCCTGCACCACACGGTTGTAACGCTGCTGGGCCTTTACCATGGCACTGCATTCCACAATGGAATTACCAATCGGCTTTTCTACATATACATCTTTACCCGCCTGGCAGGCATGTATCATTTGTAAAGCGTGCCAGTGATCGGGTGTGCCAATGATAACCACATCAATATCTTTCTGCTCAAGCAGCTTCCTGTAATCGCTGTAACGTTTAATACCGGCGGTATTGATATTCATCTTGGCCAGGTCTGCCATTCTTCTGTCCAATACACGCTCATCAACATCACACAGTGCTACAATATTTACACCGGGTACTTTTAATGCAGCGCTGACATTAGACCATCCCATTCCATTGATGCCAATGGCGCCGATATTGAGCTGATCACTGGGAGCTATCTTGTTTTTGAAATAAGCGAAGGCCTGGTTATCTGTGGCCGAAACTAAAAGGGTGCCGCCTGCAAGCGCGGCGGCGTTTTGCAGAAAATCTCTTCGTGATGACATGTCGCAATTTTATAAGAAGTAAAATGAGCGTATAAATTAAGAAGTTTTTTCGTATTCACGCTTTTTTATTACCCTGACATGTTGTTTTGACGGGCTGCCGTTGTCTGCCGGAATATCTTCTGCCTGTAATTCTATCCGCCTGGTAATATCATTCAATGCAGAGAGGCGTTGAACAGTGTAAGGAATAGTATCGAGTCCGGATACAAATTTCAACACATAGTTATAAATACCAATAATATTACCCGCTAATAAAGGGGTGCCTGTTACTTTATCTGAAATGAGGAGTGATACGCCGATCACTATCATTACCATTAATTCCATAATACCAAAGTTCCATGCTTCCTGGTCGCTGATGCGTATCTGCCAGTGGCGCAGGTTACTGAAATGTTTATGGATGGCTTTGTTATCGCCCGATGAAATGATATCTACCTGCTGCTCCAGTTCGTCGTTCTTCAACCGGTTGAGCCGTTTCATTTTTCTTCCATAAAAATAGCTCATGCCCATTACCGGTAACAGGATGGCCATACAGATAAGTACCACGGATGACTGGTAGAAAAATAACAATACCAATGAACCCAGCAGGTTGTACATGGCTTCTATGACATAGACCAGGTCAAATTCAAGAAAGTCCACAAACTCCCTTGCCAGTGTAGAGTGCGCACTGAGTTTCGACACTTCGGAACGTGCAATGCGGCGCGACAGAAAGCGGGTGACCAATGAAGTATAGATGGCGGAGTAAGTACGGGTATCATACCTGTGCCGGAGCGTACCAATGATGAGCCAGGCAAAGTGTACAGCAGATAAAACAATAAGGCCATGATAGCTGCCTTTAATCAGGTCGTTCACGGCTTCACCCAGGAAGTAAGGGCGTAAGAGTGCGCCGAGCATTTCCAATGAAAACAATACATAAGTTAACACCAGCTGGCTGCGGTGTTTGAGAATAAGCTTTCGTAAGACTTCGAACCGTGACATATTGTATTTCTCCTTTCTGTTGTTAGTATATTATATGCAATTGCATATCCCGTGCCATAGCATTTCGTGATAATACAGCCTGGTATTCAATATGATAGGTTAGTAAGCAGGGGAGGTTAAGCCGTTGTAGTGTTCAGGTGCGCCCTTTGCTCCCTGGCGGTAACAGAGTTACCGGGCGTACCGGTAATCAGACCGCGGCAATTGGCAGCGCCACAGCTACATTGGAAAGGCTCCATTTGTTCGTCCAAGAAAGACGCATAGTCGAGGGTCAACTCTTCGCCCCGGGTTATTGGACGGATGGCCACTACGTTGAGGCCATCATAAGCGGTGTTCGGTTGGCAACTATGGTTTTGCGGAGCCCATGCAGCCGGATCATCATCCCAGAGCAAAAATACTTCATTACTGAGCGGGTAGGCGTAACGGCGGAAGATTTCTTTTTCAACATCGGTCCAGGTCTCTGCCACATGACGCCTTGTCACGATGCGCTGAGCCAGCCCTTCACCTCTGAAAATCAGCTCATTAGACTGTATATCCCTGACCGCATATATGCCAAAACCGGAAATGGCGCTTCCCTTCACTTTATAGTTTTTCTGCATGCGATGGTACCTGGCAGTCCCCTCGCCAATGATATGGCGGAGAAAACCGGCCTGCCCAATGCCATCATGCTTGAGGATATAGTCGGCCGATCCTTCATACCCATCACTGTAAAAAACAGAACAGGTAAAATTGATCTCAAGGAAGTACAATTCCCTTTTTTCATTCAGCCTGAAATCAAGCCGGGCATAGCCCACCCCATTGAACGCTTTAAAAATACGCTGCGCGGCATGACGTAACTGTTGTTCAATGTCGGGATCTTTACAGGGAATATTGGCTTCGGGATGCAGTTCTGATGTTTTGAGCTGGTAGGTTTTGAAATGATATCCTTCCGGGAAAATAAATTCTACCGGCTTAAAAGTTGTACTGCTCAAGCCATCTGCATTGCCCGCAATGAGTACCGTGAATTCGCGGCCATCGATGTATTCTTCCACCAATAATTGTTCATATTCCGGAAGGATGGTCTTAACCTGCTGCAGCAACTCTTTTTTATTATGCACCAAAGCGTGCTGGTCAATCCCCAGGCTGTCGCCTGCTTTGGCCGGTTTTACAAACAGCGGGAATTGTAATTGTGCTGCCGCTTCTATTGCATCTTTTTCCGATTCCACCAACACATATTCCGGTGTGTTGATCCCTTCACAATAAGACACGTATTTCATTTGCTCTTTGGGCGGATCGTATAAATCTGAAGTGGGACCTGTAAATGGCAGGCCCAGTAATTCCAGGGTATAGATCACATCGATCGAAGGCACTTCCCACTCTAAGTAACCTTCGCAGAGGTTGACAAAAATATCATAGCCTTTGTGAGCCAGCGTTTTCAATTGCTTATAAGTAGTGAGCTTATTGAGCAATACATGATCTACCTGTACACCGGGCAGGAGACGGGAGAGGTCGCGTGCGGGATCGTAGTATTGGTAATCAACAGCGGTAGTGGAGTAGTCGGGCTGCAGTACACATACTTTGGATACTGCTATAGGATCGTTCATGTTCACTGTTGGATTCGTTTTCTTTCAAAAGCATCGTTGATAATCTCAACCACCAGCTCTGTAAATGTTTTGTTGCTCAGGCGTAAGATAGCACCAATTGAGGTATAATCTTCATCCTCACTTAAGCCGCATTGGGCGTTGGCTTCGAGTACATATAACTGGCCGGTGTTCCGGTCCATCCGCACATCTATTCTTGTATAGCCTGTACCACGAACGGCAAGGTAAGCAGCAAGGCTGATCTGTTTGATGGCTTTATGCAGCCGGACATCGGGCGCCTGGTATTCGTAAAAACTATCATCGCCGGGCATCGGTGTTTCGTCTTCGTATATTTCCCAGAGGCGGTCGAAGGACAGGAATTTTTCGGTCTCGGGCAGGGAAGCATGAAAGACCCTTTCCACTGGTGTATAGATACTGCACCGGCCAGGGTTATGCCAGGAACCAACAATCATAGTGGTGAATTCAGGGCCGGCAATAAACTGTTCGGCCAGTAAACCATCGGCAGCCAGGTTCCAGCCACGGTAGCCGGCAAACATCTGTTTCACCAACTGCCTCAGTTCTTCGTGCGTATGCACAACATTCCTGATACCAACACCCATACTGCCGCCCGATACAGCAGGCTTTACAATAATAGGCGTGCCCAATCTTTCAAAAATACCTTTAAGGTTTTGCCTGGGCGATGTGATGGCTTCCCATTTAGCAGTTGTTATCCCATAAGCATCAAAGACACGCTTCATGGGAATTTTAGAAGTGGTGATGCAGTAGAAGTATTCATCCGAACCGGTATATACCAATCCCTTTTTCTCTAACAACTGTACAACAGAAATCCCCGGCGTCCCGTTCACTTCATCGCCATCACATAAATTCAATACTACGGGGAAAAGTTTGCCGCTGTCTCTTTCTTTACAGATCCTGTTAATAATGGTAGCATAATCATCCGTTGTTACCGGTTGCCATTGCCAGGGAATGTTCAGCTCGTTGAAAGTAGCAGTGTATTCGGCAATACTTTGAGAGAAATCATAGTAGTAATCCAGGTTGGCATCAGCCGTTTCCAGATAAGGGGCCAATACCCACACTTTAAGTTGATCTACTGGTATTGCCGGATGAAAAGTTGCGGAGCGCGACATGAGTTGTTACTTCTTTCTGTTTTGCAGTTGCTGGATGATAAAGTCGGACAGTTTATACCGCTGCAATATTTCATGCGTAAGATAAGCCGCACCCCGTATGTATTTGAGGCATTGCCTAGATCCACAGTGGCAATCGAAGGGTTGGGCCATGTCCCATTCGGTGGAAGGATAAAAGAAAGTGAATTCATCGCCCTGTTGAATAGCTTTCAGCGCTACCAGGTTCATGGCCGTGGTATCAAAAAAAACATTGGGGTCGCAACTGTGGTTGATGTATTGCAGGAACTCGGGCTGCAGCGTAATGTGTTTGTTGATACCCGTTTGTACGGTCAGGTAACTGGCTGTCTGCTGGATGGACCCGGCCGTGAACGGGCGAATGATGTCGCCGGCATCGAAGAAAGCTGAAGCGTGTAATGATTTTTGACCGGTCACAATATTGCGCATTACCTGCGCAATACCATTGGTTTGTCTGGGTGGCTCTTCCGGAGTCACGAGTGGTGAAGGTATCATAGTGCTGGGTATAGTAAGTAAAACGATACTTTAAATTACATAATATTA
>JBHAFM010000169.1:0-71332 GCA_041856175.1 Sediminibacterium sp. | reverse complement strand
TGTTTTTCCCCTGAAGAATTTTTTCCTCGAAGGATTTACACAAAACTTCCTTGCATGGGCCACACTGTTGCTGTTCCTTGGCATACCGGTAGTTGCTTTTATCGTATGGGTGATTCGTCGTATCATGGGTGTGAAATCGGGTAACAGGTACCTTGGCTTCACCTTTGGCGGCTTATGGTTCATTGGTTTGATCTGCGGCGGGCTGCTGGCTGTTTCTATTGCAAGGAACTTCGACGCAAGGGCAAGGGATAAACAGGATTTCACCATCATGCAGCCAACGACAGGAAAGCTGATCATTAATGTACCTGATGCCAAGGTAAAAATGATCGGGCGCTGGTTAAGAATGGACGGGGTGATGAGCATTACCGATGACAGCCTTTTCCTCAATAATGTACGCCTGCGTATTGTTAAGAGCACAGACTCTGTTTATCATATCACCGCAACCAAATACAGTAATGGCAGTGATGAAAGCAGCGCATTGCACAATGTAAAAGAGATCAGCTATGGTATCAACCAGGCAGACAGCACCATCTGGCTCGACAGGGGATTCTCCCTGCAGCGCGGAACCAAATTCCGTAACCAGGGCGTAGTGGTGACCATACAGGTACCAGTGGGTAAAAGGATTGAAATAGACAAAGGTGTTTCCCGCAGGCTTAACTGGTTCCACATGGGAGGAGGCAATAATTATGACTGGGATGATGAATGGAATAATTATGAGAACTGGAGCTCGAATGTTGAATACATCATGACGCCCGGTGGTTTGGAAAGGGTAAAGAAACAAGACGGTGATAAGAACGATGATAACAATGACGGTGAGAACAATGCCGTTGAGAAGTACAAAAAAAGCAAAGACGAATCGCAGAAAGAATACGAGAAGAAACAACGGGAAGCGGAAGACCTGAAAAAAGAATTGGATAAACCGGTTGACACTACCCAGTATCATTATAAGCGGACCGTTTCTGTTGCAGATACTCCTAAATCACTTAAAACCTCAGCTATACCCGCAACAACAAAAAATCGCGAACAGGAACCAGTAGATATCTCATTGGAGACTTCGAAAATACTAATGATGCAAATGATACAATAAACTCGGTTGAAGTTGGGAAAGCAAGAACCCTGTTTTGTTCTCAGGATGGGGTTCTTCCCTTCTTTGTTCAGCGCATTACATAAACACAGTGCAATGAAGAAAATCTTTTTGATACTCCTGCTCTGTATACTTTTCATAGCTGGCTTCTTTACATGGGTTTTGTACAGCATACATTCAGGCAATGGGTCATCAGTCAGCATAAAAGAATCAGATGATAGCTACCAGTTCTATGCATCTTATAACAGAAGCAGAACCCGCAGTGTTCAGGGTTATATTGACGCGCAGTTGCAAACAAAGCACATGTTTAAAAATGCCAGGATTGATGCAACAGTTATGCTGGATGATAAAACGGTTTTTTATATCAAAATAATACCCGGTGTGCTGCTGATCAAACTGAATAAAAGAGAGAATGATTTTACATCTTACAACAGGATAAAAAAACTTGGCGAGGATATCAAACTAAGGCTGGGCGCAAACTAAACCTATTCGTATTACCGGTAATTGTATACTGCTGCAAATAAAAATAAAGAAGCGTTGTTCCGACATCGCTTTTTTATTTTTATGCCCCCGCTACTTCACCTATTTTTGCCGGTCTAAACAATAATTATAATGAAGAATACGCCTTTTACCCAAAAACATATTACCCTGGGCGCTAAAATGGCTGAATTTGCCGGATACAATATGCCCATCAGCTATAGCGGCATCAATGATGAACATGCAACAGTTCGAAAAAACGCCGGCATTTTTGATGTGAGCCACATGGGGGAATTTATGTTAAAAGGCCCGCATGCACTCGACCTGATCCAGCGTGTTACTTCTAATGATGCTGCTAAATTAGCCAACGGCAAAGCGCAATACAGCTGCCTGCCCAATGAACAGGGCGGTATTGTTGACGACCTGATTGTGTATTGCCTTGAAGAAAATAAAACCTACATGCTGGTAGTCAATGCTTCCAACATTGAGAAAGACTGGAACTGGATCAGCAGGCATAATACCAACGGTGTAGAAATGCACAATATCAGCGATAAAACCTGTTTGCTGGCCATCCAGGGACCTAATGCCACTAAGATATTGCAGCCATTGGCAGAGATGGATATCATGAACCTGAAGTATTACACTTTTGCCAAAGGAAAGTTTGCCGGGGTTGATAATGTGCTGGTAAGCGCTACAGGCTATACAGGCGCCGGAGGAGTTGAAATTTATTTTGAAGACAGTAATGGCGCGGCCGACAAGATATGGAATGCCATTTTTGAAACCGGAGGACCGCAGGGATTGAAGCCGATAGGGCTCGGGGCAAGGGATACGCTGCGGCTGGAAATGGGTTATTGCCTGTACGGGAATGATATTGATGATACTACTTCCCCGCTTGAAGGCGGATTGGGCTGGATTACCAAATTCACAAAAGATTTTACTGCCAAAGAAATATTTGAAAAGCAAAAAACAACAGGAGTACAGCGTAAACTGGTGGGATTTGAAATGATCGATCGCGGGATACCGCGTCATGATTATTTAATCAAAGATGCTGCGGGTAATACGATTGGCAAGGTAACCAGCGGCACGCAGGCGCCGTCCTTAGGAAAAGCCATCGGACTGGGTTATGTAGCAGTTGATCATGCTGCAACAGATAGTGAGATCTATATAGAGATACGTAACACACCAGTGAAAGCAAAAGTGGTGAAAGTTCCGTTTGCTTAAACTTTGACAACATGTTATGCAGGCGCACCATACTGTTCATGTTATGCCTGGGGTTACTGGTTGCCGGTTGCCACCGTAAAGTTGTTCCGCCTTCCTCAAAACGAACAGCGGCCAGCCCCGGTACTGAAGTGGGCAATGCTTCTTATTATTCCGACAATCTCAATGGCTTTCCTACCGCTAATGGCGAAACCTATGATGCTTCGAAATTGACAGCCGCGCATAAAAAATTGCCTTTCGGCACCATGGTAACCGTTACGAATCTTTCCAATGGAAAAAAAGTGAGGGTCCGGATCAATGACCGGGGACCTTTTGTCAGCGGCCGTATCATTGACCTGAGCAAAGCTGCTGCCAGGCAACTCGATATGATTAATGCAGGTATCGCCAGGGTAAGGATACGGTATGGTGATTGATACACAGCAAGGCGATCATGTTATGTCTTTTTTCCTGATGATCATCAGCCTGCCATTTGTCAATGGAAGATAGCCTAAGTCATAGCAGAAATAATAGGTATTGCCCTTTTTGCTGGTAAGGGTATGTGTAAAATACCTGAAATGGAATCCTTTGAACTGCAGGTTGTGCCTCGGCAGTTTGATCATAGGACTTGAGGCGGGCAGGAGCTCCTCTAATATCCGCCGGTTCCGGCGAAGGATATTATTAATGTTACGGACATAGTTGTTGTCATTGCCGTTCAGCTGGTTGTTATAGGTGCTACGGCAATAGTCATCACAGAATTTCTTATCTGTCCGGCCCTTGATGCTTTTGTTGCATGTAATACAAAGTCTGGTTGCAGCAATCATGATATTTCCTGTTGGGTGACTTGAAATTGGATTTCAAAAGGAAAAATACAGGAAAATGCACAACAAAGTATAGAGTATTTATACGCAAAATTTGAGATCAGGTATTTATACTTACCTCCCAAGGCGATATTTTCCCCAGCATCTAAACGTTTATATACGTAAGTATCCGGATAAAAGCCGGCTGGCTGCCCTTATCCCCTTCATATTTGTACCATCATTGCCCGTGGCAAACACATGGGTTGGTTATTTTTTAAAAGTGTTAAAAGTGTCATAATATGAATACGATCAGAAACAAAGTACAGTTGATTGGTTACCTGGGTCAGGACCCGGAGGTCAAAGAATATGCTGATGGCAAAAAAGTGGCCAATATGAGTATTGCCACGAATGAGAATTACCGGGATGACAACGGGAAAAAAGTAACAGATACGCAATGGCATACGGTGGTTGCCTGGGGAAAGCTTGCTGAGATTGCAGAGAAATACCTGTTAAAAGGGATCGAATTGGCCATTGTAGGAAAATTGGTCAACAGGCATTACATCGATAACAAAGGCGCCAAGCATTATGTTACCGAAGTGCAGGCGCAGGAACTGCTGATCATCACTAAAAAAGCTGAATGAAGTAAAAATGACCTCATAACAAAAGCCTGGTAAGGTGTTAGGGTTCTCTTTTGTGTTTTGGTTGCCAAAAGAACAATACAGCTCACTAAATGCAGTCAGAAGGTTTGTAAAGTGTGTATTGATGATGGTGTATAAGCTGTTCTTTGTCGGAAGAGCCTGCTGATCACATGCCGTATCCCCCTCCGGCATGATACCGGAATCAGCATTCTTTGAGACACTGTTCTTTTGTGCCGGGCCGGCTTTTCTAAGCTGGCCCCTTTTATACCTGCCCGATCAGCTAATCCAACAGGAAGGCCAAATGCCTTATGAACTTTATATTTGCACCATTATGGACAAAAAGCCAGCTTTAGTAACGATAGTATCCCCACGTTTATTAGACATTTATGATATTTCAAACAGTATTGTAGTGGTTATTGATGTCTTTCGCGCCACTTCTACCATCGCAACAGCTTTGTATAATGGGGCCACACGCGTGATCCCGGTGGATAGTGTTGATAAATGTATACAGATCGGCAAAACAACGGGCGGTGTTACTGCCGGCGAAAGAGATGGTAAAGTAATAAAAGGCCTTGCCCATGGCAATTCCCCGGCAGAATATCCCCGCTCTTTTATCGAAGGGAAAACCCTTGTTCTTACCACCACCAATGGAACCAGGTTGTTGCATATGGCCCTGAATAATGGCGCTTCGGAAGTAATCACGGGTTCATTTCCCAACCTGTCTGCCGTTTGCGACCACCTGGTAGCACAAAAGAAAAATGTGGTACTCGGATGTTCCGCCTGGAAGGACAGATTCAACCTGGAGGATGCATTATTTGCAGGTGCTGTCATTCAAAGAATCAAACAACATTTTACCGTTCATTGCGATAGCAGCCTGATGGCAGAAGACATGTATCACCTGCATAAAGATGATATGTATAGTTTTATCCAGAAAACCACGCACTGGCACCGGCTGGCTTCCTATGGCCTGGAAGCCGATCTGGAATATTGTGTCACGCCCGATAAGGCGAATGTCTTACCGGTATATAAGAATGGCGACCTGGTGACTTATACCGGCTGATTCCCAGTCTTAACAAACATTTCATCCACATTCTCCCCTTTTAGCTTCGGTAACTGGCCAGCTTTCCTTTACTTTTGCAAATTGGCCTAACCGAAGACTGACCCATGGCACTACCTTACTTAGTCAAACATATTTACAACAGCGGTACCGAAGAAGTGATCCGCAGGGGGAAAAAGATCCATGCGCTCGGCAATGTTGAATTGATGGAGTATGATGACCTGATGGCATCTGTGGTGTTCCGGGTAAAAGACGATGGGTATGCAACTTTTTATAAGGTTCATATCAACCAGTTCAAAGACCCCAAAACCTTATCACTGCGCTGTACCTGTCCTTATAACCTCTCTGAAATATGCAGGCACAAAGCCGGCGCTTTATTTCACCTGCAGGATCTGCTGGATAAAAACCTGCTGGGCGATAAAGAAACAGTATATGATCAAAAGCATACTGTTGTTAAAATGAAACAGCTTGATCTGAAATTGATCCGGATGCTGTCGGCACCGGAAAATTTTGAGATAGCTGAAAATCACCTGCGCAGCTCCCGCTCCAATATACTCGAAGCAAAAGATGAAAGGGTGGTGGCGGAACTGGAGTATGATGACAAGGTATTCAGGGTGGTGATACAAAAAAATGAGGAACGAAATTTCGACACCAGCTGCCCTTGCCGGAGCGATACAGGACATCCGCTTTGTGTACACAAAAGCATTGTACTGCTTCAACTGCTGCATAATTACGGGCCTAATTATTTTGATAGTATCAGGAACTGGGACAAGGAAAAAAATAAATTATTGGCGCTATATGGCTATTCACTTGAAGACGACCTGAAAGGGAAATTTGAATTTACCTATGCAGAGGGTAAACCTTTTCTAAGGGTACTGGACAGCTCTATCAAACGGGTGTCGCTGAATCCCGCCGCCGATCTCAGACCTAAACCGGTGGTAGAAAAAGTGCCGGCGCTGTTGGAAGAGATAGAAGAAGAACCGGAAAGGAGCATACTGAAACTGGGCGTTGTTATTACTGGTAACGAACACCAATATCCTTACCTGCAGCTAGATGCAGTACAGGGAGAAGCTGACGAAGAACAAACAAAATATACCAGTAAGACGGCTAAATTGGACCTCACCAAATTCGTCAATACAGAAGTCTTCAGTGAAGAAGATAAAATGTTGTTGCAACAATTACGGAAGCTTTTACCCGCCGAAGTAAGTCGTTACCTTAACCGTAATTCACCGTTTAGTGGTATCTGGGAAAATATTATTCAGCAACATGATGACGAGCTGCCTGAAGAAACCAGGCACCTTATTAATGAATACCTGCATCCTAAAATAAAGAAACTATTTACCGAATTAGCAGAAAGCAATTTTGTATTTTACCTGCCACAGCGTAAGGGATTTACAACGGCCAATCTGCAACAGGCCGAACTGGTTACCCGCTTTATCAGTCCTGAATTTGAAGTGAATTATACCAATCACCAGTATGAGATCGACTGCAGGGTAAAATTACCACTGGCAGACCTGAACATTGCAGAGAATGAAAGTGGGTCGGCCATGTTGTTTCAGTATCACAATCAATTCTTTACCTGGCAACGGACGGAAGATATTATGGTACTGGAGCGGTTCCTGCCAACCGGTAAGATCACGATCGCTGCAGAAGATTGGGCAGTTCAATTGCAACAATTCATACTGCCATTATCCAAAGACTATAATGTACATTTCACGAATGTTCAAAAAGAAGAAGTCAAAGATATTAAGCCGGAAGTGAAAGTGCTGCTGAAAGAGAAAGGCGATTACCTGCTGTTTCAACCGGTATTTACTTATAAAGGATATGATGTTGCCAGCACAGACAAAGAAAAGATCATTTTGCCGTTGGCAGATAAACTGTTAGTCATACAGCGTAACCTTGAGGCAGAAAAAGAATTCATTCAGAAGATAGAATCACTGCATTCCCATTTTGTGAAGCCGGTTGATAGTGATGTGCTGGCGCTGAAAGGAAGTGAGGTATTACGCAATAACTGGTTCTTCCTCTTTGTTGATGCGGCAAAAGACCTGAATATCCCTGTATTTGGTTTTGAGGCATTAAAAAAGTTTCGGTTCAATACTGCCAAACCTTCTACAAGAATTTTCATCAGCAGTAATACGGACTGGTTTGATGCCAAAGTGCAGATCCAGTTTGGTGAACAAAAGGTTACAGTAGATGAGGTTAAGAAAGCATTGGCCAACAAACAGCAGTTTGTTCAGTTGGAGGATGGAACGCTGGGTATCTTACCGGAGGAATGGATCAAAAAATATTCACTGCTGTTTCGTGTCGGTGAGGGGAAGACAGGCAACATGAAGCTCAGTAAATACCACTTCAGTGTCATCGAAGAACTTTACCTGCAACGGGATGAGGAAGAGTTGTCCTTTCAACTGGAAGAAAAGTATGAACGGTTAAAAGGAAATCATTCCATTAAGGAAGTGCCTGCACCCGCACACCTGAAAACCATATTACGCCCTTACCAGGAAAGCGGTTTCCAGTGGCTCAATTACCTGCGTGAAGTCAGGTGGGGTGGTATATTGGCCGATGATATGGGTCTGGGTAAAACCATACAGGCGTTGAGTTTTTTACACCACCTGAAAGAGGAGAATGGCAGTTTAAAGGCATTGGTGGTTTGCCCGACTACCCTCATGTACAACTGGCAAAATGAAATAGGGAAGTTCACCCCAGACCTGAGCTTTTATGTGCACCATGGCGGCAGCCGTTCCAGGGAAGACCTGGCCACCAATGGATTTGATGTGATCATTACCACCTATGGTACCCTGAGAAGCGATATCAAGCAGTTTGTAGAAGTAGCTTTTGATTATGTGGTATTGGATGAAAGCCAGGCTATTAAAAACCCTGGCAGCAAAGTAACCAAAGCCGCAAGTTTACTGAATGCCAAAAACAGGCTTTGCTTAAGCGGTACGCCTTTGCAGAATAATACATTCGATATCTATGCACAAATGAACTTCCTGAATCCGGGTATGCTGGGCAGTGTGGAATTTTTTAAACAGGAGTTCTCGGTGCCCATTGATAAGTTTGGTGAGAAGGAACAAAAAGAGCATTTGCGAAAGCTCCTTTACCCATTTATCCTGCGTCGCACAAAAGAACAGGTGGCGAAGGATCTTCCCGAAAAACAGGAAATGGTACTTTTCTGTGAAATGGGCGATGAACAAAGAAAGATATATGATGCTTACCGCAATGATTACCGCGATAAGATACTGGGTGTGGTAGAAAACCAGGGCATACAGAAATCGCAGTTGACGATCTTACAGGGATTGATGAAACTGCGGCAGATATGTGATAGTCCCGCTATTGTAAAAGAAGAAGAGCGTTTTCCAAATGTATCGGTAAAACTGGAAGAGATCGGTCGCGAGATCACAGAAAATATCAGTAACCACAAAGCATTGATTTTTTCTCAGTTCCTTGGCATGCTGGCATTGATCAAGGATAAGATGAAGGAGCTTGGAGTGGATTATGAATATTTCGATGGCAGCAGTACTGTTACAGAAAGGGAAAGAGCCATCCAGCGTTTTCAAAATGATGAGAACTGCCGCGTATTCCTGATCTCGCTGAAAGCAGGAGGTGTGGGGCTTAACCTTACGGCGGCGGACTATGTATATATTGTTGACCCCTGGTGGAATCCTGCAGTTGAACAGCAGGCGATTGATCGTACCCACCGTATTGGCCAGACTAAAAATATTTTTGCATACCGGATGATCTGTACAGATACGGTAGAAGACAAAATACTGAAACTGCAGGAACGCAAACGCAGCTTAGCCAGGGAACTGATTACAGACGATGAAGGTTTTGTAAAGAGCCTGACAAAAGAAGATGTCGAATACCTGTTCAGTTAAGAAAGCTAAAAGGGCCTCTTTGGAAACAAAGAGGCCCTTTTAATAAACTGGTAAAAATAACCGCGGCACAGTTTTATTTCAACTGGGCGGCAACAAGATATTTTTCGGGTGCCTTTTCAAATTCAGCTTTACATTCTTTAGAACAGAATCCCAATACTTTTCCCTTGTAGTGGGCTGTATCCAGGATGCCGGCTGTAACAGGCATACCGCAGGATGGGTCTTTTTTATTATCAACCATGTCGGCTGTAAACCGTACTTCGGGATTTAATAAGTTTTTGGAGGCAGCTGTGTCTGTCTTCTCAGCCGCCGCATTATTGGTGTTGGTACAGGCGGTAAACAGGAAACAGCATATTACAGTCGTGTATGCCAGTTGTCTGAATAAAAGAGTCATTGTTTTTTTCATCATTGAAGGGTTTTATGGTTTGGCAGCCCTGCGCTTTCTCATACGAAAATACAATGCAAGTCCTACAGCTACCATAACTATTTGACCAGCGGCCCAAAACATGTTACTGGTGTCGCGGGCAGCTTTAAAACGATTATTGTGTTCACCGGTTGAAAATACTTTTTCATCGGGCAATACATAATCAGCTATTTACTGCCCTTTTCTGCCCTGTATTTCACCGATTATTTGAAGCAGGTATCTAGATATCCCAGTAGTTTTCCAGTAGCATTTAACCGTGTTCCTGAGCGTTTAAACGAAATTAAATTCGTTTTGTCAAAAACTCACGCAACCGTTTATGAATAAATTTCTGACATTCCTGGGCTTTGCCTCGTGCGCAATAACCACTATGGCGCAAAATACAGGCACGATCAAGGGCAAACTGGTGGATTCGCTTACCAGGCAGTCCATGAAAGGAGCTTCTGTTACCATACTGGATGCCAGAGATACTATATTAGATGTGTATTGCCTTGCTAAAGAAGATGGAAGTTTTGCAGTGAATAATATCTCACTGGGCGATATGCTGGTACAGATCAGCTTCCAGGGATATGAGCCCTTTTCAAAAAAGATTACGTTGTCAAAAAATAATGCGGTGGTTGACCTGGGTACCATCTTTATGAAAGTGACAGCAAACGACCTGGGTATGGTAACGGTAACTCAGTCGCCTATCCAGATGAAAAAAGATACCATTGAAATCGGTGCATCTGCGTTTAAGACAAAACCAAATGCAGTAGCGGAAGACCTTCTGAAAAAAATACCCGGCATGCAGGTGGACAAAGACGGAACCGTAAAAGCGCAGGGTGAACAGGTGCAGCGTATATTGGTAGACGGTAAACGCTTTTTTGGCGATGATCCTAAAATGGCCACCAAGAACCTTCCTCCGGATATCATTGATAAAATACAGGTATTTGATGCGTTGAGCGACCAGAGTGCATTTACCGGCTTTGATGATGGGAACCGGGTAAAGACCATTAACATCACTACTAAAAAAGACAAACGCAAGGGCTATTTCGGAAAGGCTTCGGTTGGTTTTGGCGCCGATAAGGAGGAGGGATTGTACGATAACAGCTTTAATCTCAGCAGGTTTAACGGTGATCAGCAGATCACTTTAATCGGACAGGGGAATAATGTGAACAAGCAAAACTTCTCTGTACAGGATATGCTCGGCGCATTGGGTGGCGGCAATTTTGGCGGCGGCAGCAGAGGAGGAGGTAGTTCCAGCGGCCTGCTTGGCACTGGCAGTGGTGGCGGATTGGTCAATACCTGGGCTGGTGGTGTTAATTACCGTGATACCTGGAGCCGTAAGACACAGTTCTCGGGCAGTTATTTTTATAATGACCAGCGCATTTACCGCGAACAGAACAGCTTTACACAAACACTTACAAGAGTGCCGGACTCTTCCATCTTCACTACTTCTTCCCAGTCATCTGTTACGCACAACCAAAATCATCGCATCAACCTGAATATTGAACACCAGTTTGATTCGAACAATACCCTGATCGTAAGACCGAATATCAGCTTCCAGCGCACCAATTCGCAGACCGACCAATCAAGCTTTGCACAGGGAGGAAGGATAGGTAAAGTAACAGACGTGAGTAATGCAGTTGCCGGATCAACCAGGGTGAACGAAGGTTATAATGCGAGTATTGATGCATCATTTCGTCACCGGTTTGCGAGAAGAGGCCGTACCTTCTCAATTAACATCAATGCGGGACAAAACACCAATGACGGGTCGGGTACCAATCATTCAGTTACCCATACCAGTGCCACAGCGTACAGGCCGGAAAGAACAGATACCATTAACCAGGTTTACAACAGCAACCCGGAAACAAAAAGCTATGGTACCACAGTTTCATATACAGAACCGGTAGGCAGGAACCAGTTGATAGAATTGAACTACAATTATTCCTATAACAGGAACACTTCGGGCAAACACACTTACCAGTATAACAAAGCCAGTGGCCAGTACGACCTGCCGGTTATGAACCTGAGTAATATATTTGAAAACAGGTATGACGCCAATCGTTTTACACTGAGTTACCGCTTGCAAAGTGCTAAGATAAATTTCAGCATAGGATCGGGCCTGCAGGTGGGGGACCGCAGCAGCCATAACATTACGAAGGACATTACATTAACGCAGCACTATGCGAACCTTTCGCCCTCGGCTATATTTAATTATGCATTCAGCAAAACGAGGAACTTTCGTTTTTTTACAATAGCCGGATAGGGCAACCCAGCATAGAACAGTTGCAGCCAGTGGTTGATAATAGTAATCCGTTGAATGTGAAAACAGGTAACCCTAACCTCAAACAACAGTTCACGCATAGCTTCCGCCTCTTGTATAGTTCATTTGATGTGTCTACCAACAGATTGATTTTTGCAACGGTTAATGCAAGTGTAATACAGAACGATATTCAGAACGCAACTACACTGCTTCCTAACGGCGGACAGTCCACCATGCCTGTAAACCTCAATGGCACTTATGACATCAACGCTTATTTCAATTACGGATTCCCGATCGGGCGGCCAAAGAGTAATATGAACCTGACAGTGAACCTGTCGCGCAACCAGAGCCAGGGATTGATCAACGGCGAAAGTAATTATGCACAGAATACAACCATGGTTGGTACAGTATCGTGGACGACCAACCTGAAAGATAATTTTGACATGAACTTTTCTGCATCTCCAACGTACAATATGGCCAGGTTTACGTTGAAACCAGAACAAAACAGTAATTATTTTTCGCAAGTGCTTTCAACAGAAGCTACTTATTATACCAAAAGCGGGTGGGTACTCTCTACTGATTTTGATTATACCTACAGTAGTGGCCGCAGCGCGGGTTATAATACCAGTATCCCTTTGTGGAGCGCCAGCCTGTCCAAACAGATGCTGAAGAATAAGGCAGGAGAGCTGAAATTTTATGTATTTGACCTGCTGAACCAGAATGTAAGCATTACCCGGAATGTTACCAGCACCGGCATACAGGATGTACAGAACAAGCTTCTGACCATGTATTTGATGGTAAGCTTTACCTATAACCTGCGCAGGTTTGGAGCCAATAACCAGCAGCGCGGGGAACGTGGCCAGCAGCGTGATATGAAAGACATGTTCAAAGGCGGAGAGAGGATGATGCGTATGGGAGGAGGCAGGTTAGAAAGTGGTAATTTCAATTAGGATCATCAATCGCACTTAACCCTCGCAAGCTGCTTCCCGGAGGAGCAGCTTTTTGCTCACTAACGGTTGTGAGTATGTTTATCTGGCAGGTAGAGCCAGGTCTTAACCAAATTTTCATAAAAAAATACCCATATTTATTTCAAACTGTTTTACTTTTACACCCTCAAACCATTCTTCAACACAATTTTGAAGTGAAGCAGACATTTACACATATCAATTTATACTCATTGAACGAGCCACAACCCTTGTTCTCAATGGAGGCTGCTTTTAACTTTCCTCAGCGACCTCGACGTGGTTGCTGATAGGACGAGCAACTGGCACTTGCCCCTATCAGTGGAAAATCCCCCGGAATTCTTTTTCGACACGAAAAGTGTTTTCTTTTTCACGTAATTAATTTTCTCAAGTTGGAACAAAATATTATTGTCCGTGTAGCCAATAGTGGCGACACACACTATGCTCAAACCATTACCGATGAGATGGAATCCTCGGCAAAAGCCCGTGGTACAGGTATTGCCAAGCGTAGTCCCGAATACATCGCTAAAAAAATGGACGAGGGTAAAGCTGTGATCGCTTTATTGCCAGATGGTACCTGGGTAGGCTTCTGTTATATTGAAGCATGGGGTCATGATGAGTTTGTGGCCAATAGTGGATTGATTGTGGCACCCCCGTTCAGAAAAAGCGGCGTGGCCAAGCTGATCAAGCAAACCATTTTCAATTTATCGAGGCAGAAATATCCCCATGCCAAAATATTTGGCCTGACAACCGGGCTGGCAGTGATGAAGATCAACAGCGACCTGGGTTATGAGCCTGTAACATACAGTGAGCTGACTGATGACGAAGAATTCTGGGCCGGATGCAAAAGTTGTGTCAACTATGATATATTGATGAGCAAGGAACGCAAAAACTGTATGTGTACAGCCATGCTGTATGATCCGGCAGATCACTACCAGCCTGAAGAGACTTCCAAAGAATTCAGTCAAAAATCAAAATTGTGGGAGCGGTTTATGAAGATCAAACAAAGCAAGCTGTTACGATTGTTCAGGAAAAAAGACAATGGCAACGGCAATGGCGGAATACCTGGTAAACCGAAATCATTGTTCCATTATTTTTTTAACCTGTAACCCCCAAACCCCTGAAAGGACTTTATTAAGAACAAAATATTGTAGCAAAAAGTATAAAAATGAGCAGCGATCAGACAAATAATACCTCTTTAGCCCCGGGCGCAAAAGTAGTACTTGGTTTCAGCGGTGGTTTAGATACCTCTTATTGTGTAAAATACCTGACAGATGACAAAGGATACGAAGTACACAGCGTCATAGTGAATACCGGCGGTTTCAATGAAACCGAGTTGCAACAAATAGAGCAGCATGCGTATAAGCTTGGTGTGAAAACACATACAACGGTTGATGCTGTAAAAAGCTATTATGATAGCATCATTAAATACCTGATATACGGGAATGTGTTAAAAAACAACACTTACCCGCTGAGTGTGAGCGCCGAGCGTTTGAGCCAGGCGCTGCATATTGCGGCTCACGCCAAGCAATTGGATGCAGCAGCAGTTGTGCATGGCAGTACAGGTGCAGGTAACGACCAGGTCAGGTTCGATATGATCTTTAATATCATGATCCCCGGTGTGGCCATCATTACCCCGATACGTGACCTGAGGCTGAGCCGTGAAGAAGAGATCGAATACCTCAAAGCCAAAGGCGTGGAAATGAATTTTGCCAAAGCGGCCTATTCGATCAATAAAGGATTATGGGGAACCAGCGTTGGTGGAAAAGAAACCCTGCAATCCAGAGGCCTGCTGCCCGAAGAGGCCTGGCCAACACAGGTTACCAAAACAGGCGAAGAAGAAGTGAAGCTCAGTTTTGTAAAAGGCGAGCTGAAAGTTATTAATGGTCAGTCATTTGACCACCCTTCCCAAGCTATTCAACACCTGCAAACCATTGCCGGTCCCTATGGCCTGGGAAGAGACATCCACGTAGGAGATACCATCATCGGTATCAAAGGACGTGTTGGTTTTGAAGCGGCCGCCCCGATGGTCATACTGAAAGCACACCACGCACTGGAAAAGCATGTATTAACGAAGTGGCAGTTAGGCTGGAAAGACCAACTGGCACAGTTTTACGGAAACTGGCTGCATGAAGGACAAATTCTCGACCCGGTAATGAGAGACATTGAAGCATTCTTAGAGAACTCACAGGCCAATGTAACCGGCGACGTATTCATACAACTGTTACCCTACCGGTTCCAGGTAATTGGTATTGAATCTGCATACGACCTGATGAGCAGCAAATTTGGCAAATACGGTGAAATGAATAATGGCTGGACAGGCGATGACGTAAGAGGATTCTCTAAAATATTCGGTAACCAGACAGCCATCTACCACAATGTGAAAGAAACGAATTCATCCAAATAGGCGATCATGAAAAAAATTAAAGCAGGGATCATTGGTGGTGCAGGATATACAGGTGGTGAAATGATCCGTTTGCTGATCAACCATCCTGCTGTTACCCTTGCATTCATTCACAGTACCAGTAATGCAGGGAACCCTGTCAGCGAAGTGCATGCCGACCTGGTAGGAGAGACCGACCTGCATTTTACAGATGGGTTAAGCAATGATATTGATGTACTCTTCCTTTGTGTGGGCCATGGTAATGCGAAGAAATTCCTGGCAGCACATGCAGTTGACGAAAAAGTAAAAGTGATTGATCTGTCGCAGGATTTTCGCCTTCACGATAAATCGGCAGCCGGCAACCGGAAGTTTGTGTACGGTTTGCCTGAATTAAATAAAACAAAAATTAAAGCGGCCGACAATATTGCAAACCCGGGTTGCTTTGCTACCACCATTCAATTGGGCCTGCTGCCTTTGGCAAAAGCAGGGATACTTGGCGAAGTGTACACGACGGGCATTACGGGCTCTACCGGAGCAGGACAGGGTTTAAGTACTACCTCCCATTTCAGCTGGCGGGCCAATAACATACAGGCATACAAAACATTGCAGCACCAGCATATCCATGAAATTCACCAGAGCCTGCAGCAGTTACAGGGGAATGATGGAATGAACGTGAATTTTATTCCATGGAGAGGCGATTTTGCAAGAGGTATTTATGTGAGTTCGGTAATTGATTGCGCATTGCCTATTGATGAAATCAGGCAATTGTATAAGAGTTATTATAAAGGGCAACCGTTTACACATGTAAGTGATACCATGATTGACCTGAAACAGGTAGTGAATACAAATAAGTGTTTGCTGCACATAGAGAAACAAGGTAGCAAAATTGTTGTGCACAGCGCGTCGGATAATTTATTGAAAGGAGCGAGCGGACAAGCAGTACAAAACATGAACCTGTTGTTTGGACTCGAAGAAACAGCCGGCCTGAAACTAAAAGCAAATTATTTTTAATAAGAATTAAGTAATGAAACTATTTGACGTTTACCCGCTTAACAACATCACCATTACCAAAGCACAGGGTTCTTATGTATGGGATGAAAACGGCGTGCAGTATTTAGACATGTATGGCGGACACGCAGTGATCAGTATCGGGCATACGCATCCGCATTGGGTAAAAAGGATAGAAGACCAGTTAGAAAAGATCGCTTTTTACTCTAACTCCATTAAGATACCGATACAGGAAGAACTGGCCGCCAAACTCGGTAAAGTAAGCGGTAAAGAAGATTACCAGTTATTCCTGTGTAACAGCGGTGCGGAGGCCAATGAAAATGCATTGAAACTGGCTTCTTTTCACAACGGGCGTAAAAAGATCATTGCTTTTAACAAGTCGTTCCATGGCAGGACTTCACTGGCAGTAGCTGCTACAGATAACCCGGCTATCGTTGCACCCGTGAATGAAACCGGAAATATCATATTCCTGCCCTTCAATGACGAGGAAGCTTTGAAAGAAGCCTTTGCCAAACAAGGAAAAGAAGTGTCTGCTGTTATTATAGAAGGCATACAGGGCGTGGGAGGTATTAATGTGGCAACAGAATCTTTCCTGAAACTCATCAGGCAGTTGTGTGATGAGCATGGAGCAGTATATATTGCCGATAGCGTGCAATGCGGGTATGGCAGAAGCGGTTTGTTTTTCTCACATGATTATGCCGGCGTGAACGCCGACATCTATTCCATGGCTAAAGGAATGGGCAATGGATTCCCCATCGGTGGCATCCTCATTGCACCGCATATCAAACCAAAACATGGTATGCTGGGAACGACTTTTGGCGGTAATCAATTAGCGTGTGCAGCAGCTTTGGCAGTATTGGAAGTGATTGAAAAAGAACAACTGGTTGAAGTGGCCAAACAAAGAGGACAATACCTGATGAACAGACTCAGATCGATCGAAGAACTCAGGAATGTGCGTGGCCGCGGTCTGATGATAGGGTTTGATGTGCCCGAAGATCTGAAAGAACTGAAGAAGAAATTATTGTACAGGTTTAATGTATTTACCGGCGAAGCAAAACCTAGTGTTATAAGGTTATTGCCTTCTTTGGCTATTACACGCAAACAGGTAGATGAATTTCTCGAAGTGCTGAAAGAAGCAATAGCAGAGATTAAGGCGGAAAGTTTAACACTGAAGGCTTAACGCTGAATGCAGAACGCTTAAAAGAAAACAAATAATGAAGCAATTTATTTCCGTTCATGATGTTACCGATATCAATGCACTGGTTCAGCAGGCATTGACATATAAAGCTGATCCGTTTGCGGAAAGGCAACTGGGTGCTGATAAACGCATTGGATTGTTATTCCTGAATCCAAGCCTGCGTACACGACTGAGCACACAGGTTGCAGCACGTAACCTGGGTATGGAAGCCATCGTATTCAATGTAGACAAGGAAGGCTGGTCGCTCGAATTCGAAGAAGGTGCCATCATGAGCGGTAATACAGTAGAGCACGTTAAAGACGCTGCACCGATACTGGGGCAATACTTCGATATCCTTTGTATCAGAACCTTCCCTTCATTAAAGAACAGGGACGAAGATTACAGTGAAATGTTCATCAACCAATTCATCAAATATGCCGGTGTACCTGTTGTAAGCCTGGAAAGTGCAACCCTGCACCCGCTCCAGTCATTAACAGACATCATCACTATCAAAGAAAACCATCGGCCACAAACCAAAAACAAAAGACCAAAAATTGTGCTTACCTGGGCGCCGCATGTGAAACCCTTACCTCAATGTGTTGCCAACAGTTTTGCGCAATGGGTCAATGCATGGGGAGAAGCGGATTTTGTGATTACACACCCACAGGATTATGAGCTAGCAGAACAGTTTACCAAAGGCGCTGCTATTACACATAACCAGGATGAAGCTTTACAAGGTGCAGATTTCGTGTATGTAAAAAACTGGAGCACATATACCGATTATGGTAAGATATATGAGAACGATCCGGGATGGATGCTCACAGAAGAAAAGCTGCTGGCAAGCAATAATGCCAGGGTAATGCATTGCCTGCCAGTGAGAAGGAATGTAGAGCTGAGCGATGAGATATTAGACAGCAACCACAGCCTTGTGACACAACAGGCCGGTAACCGGGTCTGGGCAGCACAGGCTGTATTATCGGAAATTTTGAAAACTAAATTGTAACAGAGTGGCGGATAAGCTATATGTAATAAAGATCGGAGGCAATATCATTGATGATGAAACCAAGCTCTCTTCATTTCTGAAAGACTTTGCATCGGTAAAAGGACATAAGGTATTGGTGCACGGCGGCGGTAAGCTGGCCACCAAACTCGCCGCCACGCTGGGAATTGAACAACAGCTGGTGGATGGGAGAAGGATAACCGATGCTGAGACCCTGAAGGTCGTTACCATGGTATATGCCGGCTACATCAATAAAAATATCACAGCACAACTGCAGGCAGCAGGATGTAATGCCATTGGCTTAAGTGGTGCAGATGGAAATGCTATACTGGCACACAAAAGACAGCATCCCACGATCGACTATGGTTTTGTGGGCGATGTGGACAAACTTAATACGGGGTTAATACAAAACCTGCTTATACAAGGCATGGCCGTTGTTCTTGCACCTGTTACGCATAATGGAGCAGGGCAGTTATTAAATACGAATGCCGATACCATCGCCCAGGAAACAGCAAAGGCATTAAGTAGTCTGTATGAGGTGGAACTGATCTATTCATTTGAAAAAAGCGGGGTATTGCTTGATACAAATGATGATGGTACTGTAATCAAAAAAATTAATCCCGCTTATTACAGCGAACTGAAAGCAAAGCAACTGATCTTTGCCGGAATGATACCCAAGCTCGACAATGCATTTGCCGCCCTGCAAAGTGGCGTTAAGAAAGTGATGATAGGTAAGGCAGAAGCATTGCAGCAACTGATTAATGGCAGCACGGGTACGACCATCCAACAAGAATAATGATATGACCCAGCAGCAATCTTCCTCCATCACACAGGATGCCATCGGTTTACTGAAACAACTGATAGCAACGCCTTCATTCAGCAAAGAAGAAGATAAAACGGCAACCCTGATAGAACAGTTCCTGCAATCCAAAGGAGTTGCCACTTATCGTCACCTGAACAATGTATGGGCCACAAACAAATATTTTGATACGGCAAAACCCAGCTTATTGCTGAACTCGCACCACGATACGGTAAAACCTAACAAAGCTTATACGCTTTCTCCCTTTGAACCGATAGAAAAGGAAGAAAAATTATTTGGGCTGGGAAGCAATGATGCGGGTGGTTCATTAGTATCACTAATGGCTGTACTCCTGCATTATTATGAACGTTCAGACCTTGCCTATAACCTGGTATTTGCCGCAACTGCAGAAGAAGAAATATCAGGAAAGAATGGTATTGAGGTATTGTTGCCCGAACTGCCGGCGATAGATTGCGGTATTGTAGGCGAACCTACGCAAATGCAGATGGCGGTAGCAGAAAGAGGATTGCTGGTACTTGACGTTACGGCAACAGGTAAAGCAGGACACGCCGCGCGGGAAGAAGGAGAAAATGCTTTCTATAAAGCATTGCCCGATATAGAATGGTTCAAAAATTACCGGTTCGATAAGGTATCCCCATTGCTCGGGCCCTCCAAAATGACTGTCACTGTCGTCGAAACAGAAAATAAAGCGCACAATGTGGTACCCTCTTTGTGCCATTTTGTAGTTGACGTAAGGGTAAACGAGTGTTATACATTTGAGGAATTACTGGAGATCGTTAAAACCCATGTCAGGAGTGAAGTGAAACCGCGCAGCCTGCGGATGCGCTCTACTTCAATCGGCCTGGATCACCCCTTGGTAAAGGCAGGGACAGTGCTGGGCAGGACATATTATGGTTCTCCAACCACGTCTGACAAAGCGTTGATGCCTTTCAAAACTTTAAAAATGGGGCCTGGAGATTCTGCGAGAAGTCATACTGCCGACGAGTATATTTATCTGTCGGAAATTGAAGAAGGTATTGAATTGTATATAAAATTGCTTGACCAGATCTTATAAATGACCGCTATGAAATTGTGGCAAAAAAATACAAACGTATCTGATGCTGTAGAAAAGTTTACAGTAGGAAAGGATCCGGAGTTTGACCAACTGCTGGCTCCTTTTGACGTACTTGGTTCTATAGCGCATGCAAAGATGCTGGCGACAGTAGGACTGCTCACGCAGGAAGAAGCCATTGCTATTGTGGAGGAGCTGAAGAACATATACCAACTGATCCATGATTCGCAGTTCGCTATTGAGAAAGGTGTTGAGGACGTGCATTCACAGGTAGAATTGTTACTCACAAAAAAATTAGGAGATGCCGGCAAGAAAATACACAGCGCCCGTAGCAGGAATGACCAGGTATTAGTGGATATCAAATTATTCCTGCGCAATGAAATAGAAGCGTTGGTAAAAAATATCGAACCTTTTTTTCAGCTCCTCATCCGCCAGAGCGAAAAATATAAACAACATCTATTCCCCGGCTATACACATTTGCAGTTAGCCATGCCTTCCTCCTTTGGACTATGGTTTGGCGCTTATGCAGAGAGCCTGGCAGATGATATGATCACACTGCAGGCTGCCTATAAAGTGGTCAACAAAAACCCGTTGGGCTCTGCTGCGGGTTATGGATCTTCTTTTCCTATCAACAGAACACTTACGACACAACTACTCGGGTTTGCCGATCTGAATTACAATGTAGTATATGCCCAAATGGGGCGGGGCAAGGCAGAGCGCATTACTGCCATGGCATTGGCGAATGTTGCAGATACCCTGTCGAGGATGAGTATGGATGCCTGCCTGTACCTGAACCAGAATTTTGATTTTATAAGCTTTCCGGCAGAACTGACAACAGGTTCCAGTATTATGCCCCACAAAAAGAACCCGGATGTATTTGAACTGGTCCGTTCGCATTGCAACCGCATCAAGGCATTGCCTAATGAGATCATGCTCATGACCACCAACCTGCCTTCGGGGTATCACCGTGACCTGCAGCTATTGAAAGAACATTTATTCCCGGCTTTCCAAACAATAAAAGATTGTTTGGAGATGGCCGCTTTGATGCTTGACAATATCAGCATTAAAGCAAACATACTTGCTGAAGAAAAATACAAATACGCATTCAGTGTGGAAGAAGTGAATAAGCTGGTACTGCAGGGAATTCCCTTCCGCGATGCCTATAAGCAAGTAGGACTGGCCATAGAAGCCGGTAAGTTCACCCATACCACTGCCGTTGATCATGTTCACGAGGGAAGCATCGGCAACCTTTGTAACGACAGGATCGCTAATATGATGCAACAGGCCGTTGCAGGATTTGAGTTTGAGAAAGTACATACTGCAATAGCGCAATTGATCAGATAAATATTGTTGTTTAGCTCCTTCAAAAAATTAAAAATGAAAAGAACGATTCTTGTTGTCACAAGTACCTTATGTATTGCCAATGTTTTTGCACAGGCTAAAAAGCCTGTTACAGCAGCAAAGCCTGCTCCCGGCAACAACAGTAAAGCCGCTGTTGTTGCAAATCCGCTTAAGAATAGTAAAGACAGTGCCAGCTATGCTTTGGGGGTGCGCATTGCACAGAACCTGAAAGGGCAGGGTTTTGAAACCCTCAATATGCCCCTGCTGCAGAAAGCAATGGGGGATGTATTACAGAACAAAAAAACATTGCTTGAAGAAACATTGCTGGACGAGAACATCAGCAGGTTTCATCAAAAAGTTGCAGCAGAAAAAGCTTCTGTTGCCAAAAAAGAAGGCCTCGCTTTCCTTGCTGTCAATGGAAAGCGCAAAGGTGTTGTAACCCTCTCCAATGGCCTGCAATATGAAGTGATTAAAACCGGTACTGATACTGTAAAACCCAGCCTGACCGATAAAGTGAAATGTCACTACCACGGTACTTTGATTAACGGAACAGTATTCGATAGCTCGGTTGACAGGGGAGAGCCGGTAAGCTTTCCTTTAAATGGTGTTATCAAAGGATGGCAGGAAGCACTACAACTGATGACTGTTGGCAGTAAATGGAAACTATACATTCCATCTGATCTGGCTTATGGCGACAGAGCTGCAGGGGATAAAATTGCGCCGGGTTCTACCTTAATATTTGAAGTGGAACTGCTTGCAGTTGAGAAATGATGGATGCGGACAGATGGAAGTTCCGGTGCCTGTGACCCTGAAATAAAATATCTTCGCCCTTGAAAAATTTCATGCTATGAATAAAAGTTTTGTCACCCGTATTGGTAATGAATTACAGGACATTGAGGCTGCCGGCCTGTTTAAGAAGGAAAGGATTATTACCAGTGAACAAGGCCCGGAAATAGTCGTAAACGGGAAAAAAGTATTGAATTTCTGTGCCAATAATTACCTCGGCCTCTCTTCTCATCCGAAAGTCATTGAGGCGGCACATAAAACCATTGACACCCATGGTTATGGCATGAGCAGTGTGCGTTTTATTTGCGGTACACAGGACATACACAAAGAACTGGAGCAGAAGATTGCGCAGTTCCTCGGAACAGAAGATACGATCTTATATGCAGCTGCCTTTGATGCCAATGGCGGTGTTTTTGAACCTTTATTCAATGAACAGGACGCCATTATCAGCGATGCGCTGAATCATGCGTCGATCATTGATGGTGTCAGGTTGTGTAAGGCACAAAGATTCAGGTATGAACATAATAACATGGCCGACTTGGAAATAAAGTTGCAGGAAAGTGCCGGATGCAGGAGCCGCATTATTGTAACAGATGGTTCATTCAGTATGGATGGAACCATTGCACAGTTGGATAAGATATGCGACCTGGCAGATAAATATGATGCTATTGTAATGATAGATGAATGTCATTCATCAGGCTTCTTAGGCAAGACGGGTAGAGGTACCCATGAATACCGGGATGTGATGGGGAGGATCGATATTATTACAGGCACATTAGGCAAAGCATTAGGTGGTGCGAGTGGCGGTTTTACGTCCGGCAAAAAAGAGATGATTGAAATGCTGCGCCAGAGGAGCCGGCCTTATTTGTTTTCCAATACCGTAGCACCATCTATTGTTGGTGCTTCTATAGCGGTATTAAATATGCTGACAGAAACCACCGAGCTGAGAGATAAACTGGAATACAATACCAAATACTTCAGGAGAAAAATGACCGAGGTTGGCTTTGATATCAAACCTGGCGATCATCCCATTGTTCCGATCATGTTATACGATGCGGTAGTGGCACAAAATTTCGCTGCCAGATTGCTGGATGAAGGGGTGTATGTGATTGGATTCTTTTACCCTGTGGTTGCAAAAGGACTGGCAAGAATACGGGTACAATTAAGCGCTGCGCATGAGCAAGAGCATTTAGATAAAGCCATTGCGGCGTTTTCTAAAGTTGGGAAAGAACTGGGCGTGATTGAGAGTTCAAAAGTAAAAATTCAAAAGTAAAAATCAGCGTCACTGTTTCAAATAAAATAGGTATGAGGGTTGACAAGGCATTTTTTAGAAAATACACTTTCCTGTCGTGGGTGGTTGGGTATGTATTCCTAGCAGGGCTGACTGGTTGTTCTCCCAATAATGTAACGGTGGACAATACGCTGAAACAATATTTTGATGCACACCAGGTTGCTGGTACGTTTGGGTTGCTGAACAATGGAACTGGGCAGTTTACAATCTATAACCTGGAACGGTTTAAAGATTCTGCATACCTGCCGGCCTCTACTTTTAAGATCGTGAATTCATTGATCGGAATAGAAACGGGCAAGATTGTGAATGAAAAGATGGTCATTAAGTGGGATGGGAAAGTGCGGCTGTTTCCGGGCGGTGATACAGCCAGGGGATGGAATAAAGATCTGACGATGGAAGAGGCTTTTAAAGTATCAGCAGTACCCTATTACCAGGAAGTGGCAAGACGGATTGGCAAAGATACCATGCAGCATTGGTTAGACAGCCTGAAATACGGTAACCGGTTAATAGGCGGAGCTATTGATACATTTTGGTTGAATAATACGTTGAAAATAACATCTGATGAGCAGATGGGATTAGTCAAACGTTTGTATTTCGGCCAGCTCCCTTTTCAAAAACGCACGCAGGACATTGTAAAGAAAGCCATGCTCCAGGAAAGCAATGCCAACTATCAACTCTTCTACAAAACAGGCTGGGCCTTTCGCGAAAATGGCAGGTCACTCGGCTGGGCTGTTGGCTGGATTGAGGAAAACCATCACCCATATTTCTTTGTACTGAACCTCGAAGGCCCTGAAAATATGGATATGAAAGCCATCCGTACAGACCTGCTTAGGAACATCCTCAAACAGCAGGGCTTTTTTGAGGGAAAACGTTGAGCGGAACTTACTTAGTAGAAAAGCCGGTAATGTATTACCGGCTTTTCTTTTGCAGTCTAATCTCCACTTTTACTGCTAATTTTGCAACATATTTAGCGCTTTATGCAATTGTACTGTAACTCACTTACGCAATATAGCCGATTGAAGACGAAAGAAGTAAAGATCGGGAACCTCTTACTGGGGAATGGCCATCCGATACGCCTTCAGACCATGACCACTACAGATACGATGGATACACTGGCTACCGTAGAACAGAGCATTCGTTGTATTGAAGCCGGTGCAGAGTTGGTACGGATTACCGCGCCCAGTAAAAAAGAAGCAGAGAACCTGCTGCATATCAAAAACGAATTACGCAAAAGAGGGTATACCACTCCGTTGGTAGCTGATATCCATTTTACACCCAATGCGGCTGAGATCGCTGCAAGGATCGTTGAAAAAGTAAGGGTGAACCCCGGCAATTATGTTGACAAGAAAAAGTTTGAACTCATTGAATATACAGATGCGGAATACAGGGAAGAGATAGACCGCATCCGGGAACGTTTTACCCCGCTGGTTAAAATATGCAGGGACTATGGAACCGCTATGCGTATCGGAACCAACCATGGTTCTTTGAGCGACAGGATCATGAGCCGCTATGGTGATACGCCCATGGGAATGGTAGAAAGCGCCATGGAATTCCTCCGGATTGCAAGGGGTGAGAGCTATCACAATATTGTCCTGAGCATGAAAGCCAGCAACCCCCAGGTAATGGTACAGGCCTATCGCCTGCTGATCCAGCAGATGGATGCGGAATTTGGTGAGTGCTATCCATTGCACCTTGGCGTAACAGAAGCTGGCGACGGAGAAGATGGCCGTGTAAAGAGTGCTGCCGGTATAGGCACCTTACTGGAAGATGGTATCGGAGATACGGTTCGTGTAAGTTTAACGGAAGATCCTGAGTTTGAAATACCGGTGTGCAGAGACCTGGTGAAGCGTTACACCGATCCAGGTAATGGAAATGGACGAGTGCCCGCAATTAATAAAGTGCCATATAGCCCGTTTACCTACCAGCGAAGGGAAACATTCGAAGTAGACAATATCGGCGGCAAGCATGTACCAGTCGTGATCGCTGATTTAAGTAAGCTGGCAGCTATTACACCTTCACATCTTGAAAGTGTAGGCTATCAGTATGATGCAACTTCTGATAAATGGAATATCAGTGATACAGCAGCGGATTATATATTTACCGGCCACCAACTGCTCGGCTTTGCATTGCCCGGAACACTGAAAGTAATTGTCTACCCGGCTGCCTGGGCCCTGGCACCGGATAAGGAAAAATATTTCCCCATTTACGATGCCGCAGGTTTTGTACAGTCAGACAACACCAGCACATTGAATTTTGTGATGTTTGATTGTTTCAACGACGAGACCGCCGTCAATGATTTTACCTACCTGGATGAAGTAGCTAATCATCCTTCGGTGGTCCTCTGCTTCAGCAGCACCAGCCGGCATGCCATGCCAGCCATTCGCAGGATGTTTATGGAATTGCTGAACAGGAAAATACAGAACCCGGTTGTTTTGATTGTTGACAGTAACTGGTCAACGCCTGATGAACACCTGATCCATTATGCCACTGAAGCCGGGGCTTTACTATTGGATGGATTTGGCGATGGGGTTTGTTTTGGCATTACAGGCGAAAGTTACCAACAGTCATCAGCCATCAGTCTCCAGTCATCCGGCAGGAATTATTTAACCAACCAGTCCTTAGAACAATTTATCAATAGTACGGCATTCAGTACCCTGCAGGCAACCAGGACAAGGATATCGAAAACAGAATATATTTCCTGTCCCAGTTGTGGAAGAACACTGTTCGACCTGCAGGAAACCACAGCAAAGATTCGTTCGGTCACCAATCACCTCAAAGGCGTTAAGATTGCTATCATGGGATGTATCGTAAACGGGCCGGGTGAAATGGCAGACGCTGATTTTGGATATGTGGGCAGTGGTGTAGGCAAAATCACTTTGTATAAAGGGAAAGAAGTAGTAAAAAGAAGTGTTGACAGTGAAGTGGCAGTTGATGAATTGATTAGTATCCTGAAAGAGAGCGGTGCATGGGTAGACCCGGCTGTGTAGTGTATTTTATCATTATGATTCCATAAAAGAGGCAACAGATGCAGACAGACTTTTTAGTAATCGGCTCGGGAATAGCAGGATTGACCTATGCTTTAAAAACAGCAAAGCAGCATCCGTCTAAAAAGATAACAATTATTACCAAGGCACAGGCTGATGAAACCAATACAAAGTATGCACAGGGAGGTATTGCCGGGGTATGGGATGAAGAGAATGACAGTTACGAGAAACATATTGAAGACACATTGATCGCAGGTGATGGGTTATGCAATGAACAGGTTGTTGAAATTGTTGTCAGGGAAGGGCCGGAACGGATCAAAGAGATCATAGAATATGGCGCAAGATTTGACAAAGATGAGAAGGGAGAATACAGTCTCGGAAAAGAAGGAGGCCACAGTGAAAACCGCATCCTGCATCACAAAGATGTAACAGGAAAAGAAATTGAACGGGCACTGCTGGCTACCCTGAAAGACATCCCTAATATTACGCTGATCAATCACTGCTATGTAGTCGACATCATTACACAACACCACCTGGGTTATTTGGTAACGAAGTCAACGCTTGATATTACCTGCTATGGTGTATATGTATTGAACCTGCATACCAACCAGATAGAAAAAATACTTTCAAAGATCACTTTGCTGGCCACAGGCGGATGCGGCCAGGCCTACCGCACTACTACCAATCCACGTATTGCAACGGGCGATGGAATTGCCATGGTATATCGAGCCAAAGGGAAGATAGAAAACATGGAATTCATACAGTTTCATCCAACGGCACTATATGAACCGGGTGTGTCTCCTTCTTTTTTAATCACAGAAGCAGTAAGAGGCGATGGCGGTACTTTGCGTAATAAGCATGGCGAGGCATTCATGGAAAAATACGATGCGAGAAAAGACCTGGCGCCACGTGATATTGTTGCCCGCGCCATTGATAACGAGATGAAACGTACCGGTACTGAGCATGTGTATTTAGACTGCAGGCATATGGACCAGGAAAAATTTGTTCATCACTTCCCCAATATCTATAAAAAATGCATAGCCATGGGTATTGATGTGATGCAGCATATGATACCGGTGGCTCCTGCAGCTCACTATAGTTGCGGCGGTATTAAAACAGACGAATGGGGCAGAACTTCCATACAACATTTGTATGCCTGCGGAGAATGTGCAAGTACCGGCCTGCATGGCGCCAACAGGTTAGCCAGCAACAGTTTATTGGAAGCAATGGTATTTGGACACAGGTGTTATCTTGACGCAACTAACCTGATCAATGATCTTTCTTTTGAAGAACGCATTCCAGACTGGAAAGCAATGGGTACGACAGAGCCCCGGGAAATGATACTGATTACCCAGAGCCAGAAAGAACTGCAGCAGATCATGAGCGATTATGTGGGTATTGTGCGGACAGATATACGTCTTGAGAGAGCTATGAAACGGCTCGACCTGTTATACACAGAAACCGAAGATCTCTATCGTTCCACGAAAGTATCTCCGCAACTGAGCGAACTCAGGAATCTCATTACTGTCGGATATCTTATTGTAAAAGGAGCACAGTTCAGGAAAGAAAGCCGGGGGCTGCATTATAATACAGACCATCAGCATAAAAGCGAACTGCTGCAAAACATCATATTATAAATTACCTGCGGAATGTATGCTATCGTTTATTCAATCTTCTATTTGTTATCTCTTTTACCCTGGCGGGTACTTTATATACTGAGTGACGGTATCTACTTGTTGGTGTACTATTTTATAGGTTACAGAAAAGAAGTTGTAGTCAACAATCTCAGGATTGCTTTCCCCGAAAAGAGTGAAGCTGAGAGGATTATCATAGCGAAAAAATTCTACCACAATTTTGTTGATTCATTTATTGAGACGATCAAGCTGATCTCCATCAGTGAAAAAGAAATGCGCAAAAGGTTTTCCTCCAACATTGAGGTGATGAACCAGTTATACGACAGCGGGCAAAACGTACAGGTGATTACGGGTCATCATTTCAGTTGGGAGTTTGCAAACCTGGGTGTGGCAATGGATAGCAAATACCCGTTTGTGGTAGTATATATGCCATTGTCGAACAAGGTATTTGACAGGCTCATCTATAAGCTCAGGACCAGGTTCGGAACATTGTTGATACCTGCAACTGAATTCAGGACTAATTTTCATAAATACGTTCACAGTCAGTATGCATTGATACTGGTAGCCGATCAGAACCCGGGTGGCCCTGAAAGGGCTTACTGGACGCCTTTCTTTGGCAAACCGGCTCCTTTTGTAAAAGGACCGGAAAAGGGAGCGAAAGTAAATAATGCGGCTATTGTATATGCGAATTTTTACAAAGTAAAAAGGGGGTATTACAGGGTCGATTTTGAACTGGTTACAACAGATCCGAAAAGCTATCCAAATGGTGCACTGACCAAATTGCTGGTTAACAAAATAGAGGCATCAGTAAAAAAGATCCCTGATAATTATTTATGGAGTCACCGTCGCTGGAAGTTTGAATACGATGAAGAACGGTTTGGAAAATTGATGATCAAATAATAGTTCAGCGCCCTCAGTTCAGCACTTCAGTGCTTTTCTGTATCGTAAATTTATCCGGCAATTCCCTGATCTTACTCCAGCCGCCGGCAACATTGCGGATGTTATGAATTCCCTGGCGTTTGATCAGTGATGAAGCAATAACACTGCGGTAACCGCCGGCGCAGTGTACATATATATTATGGTTGTCATCCAGATTGGCCATACTGGCCGGATCTGTCAGGTCCTCCAAAGGAATATTCAATGCTTCCTTGATGTGCCCGTCTGCATATTCAGGCACTTTCCGCACATCCACAATTACCAAGTTCTGATCAAAAGGCAAGTCCATCGCCAGTTCATCTGCTTCTACATCGATGATCATGTCAATCTTTTCTCCTGCGGCAACCCAGGCTTCATAGCCCCCGGCAAGATGACCTTCCATCTTTTCAAAACCAACCCTTGCCAGGCGGACAATGGTTTCCCGTTCCTGCCCGATTTCTGTAATAAGCAGCAGTGGTTTATCAAATGGGAGAAGGCTTCCTGCCCATTCAGCAAAGCGGCCTTCGAGGCCGATACTGATGGAGCCCGGAACAAAACCCTGTGTAAACACAGGGGCAGGACGTGTATCTAAGACAATGACATCTTCTTCTTTTGCTTTGCTTTTAAATGCATCTACACCCAGCGCCTGCATACCTTTTTCCAAAACAGCATCCAGACTTTCATATCCTTCTTTATTGATCATGGCATTGATAGGGAAATATTGCGGGGGAGCAGCCAGTCCTTCTGTAACTGCAGCAATAAACGACTCTTTTGTCTGCGGCTGCAGCGCGTAATTGGTTTGCTTCTGTTCGCCAATGGTACTGTATGTTTCGTCCCCAAGATTTTTACCACAACTGCTTCCTGCACCATGTGCAGGATATACAATTACATCATTGGCTAATGGCATGATCTTCTGCTGCAGGCTTTCATACAACATACCTGCCAGGTCATTCATAGTAATTTCATCGGCCTTTTGCGCGAGGTCCGGACGGCCCACATCTCCTACGAACAGGGTATCGCCGGTGAACACAGCATGGTCTTTTCCTGTTTCATCTTTGAGGAGATAACAACTGCTTTCAAGCGTATGTCCGGGTGTATGGAGTACCTGTACTTTCAATCTGCCGATGGAGAAGGTCTCGCCGTCTTTCGCAACGTGTACAGGGAATTTGGTAACGGTACCGGGTCCGTATACGATGGTAGCACCGGTTGCAGTGGCCAGGTCAAGGTGACCACTCACAAAATCGGCATGAAAATGTGTTTCAAAAATATATTTAATAAACGTTTTCCTTTCCTGTGCAATTTGCAGGTACTCTTCAATATCCCGCAGGGGATCTATCACTGCAGCTTCGCCATCACTCTCAATATAATAAGCGGCTTCACTGATACAACCGGTGTATAACTGCTTTACGAACATTATTAGGAATTTTATAAAATCACCCAACCAAAGTCTCAACAAAACCAACTACTTCCGTAAGGCGCGTATAGTTTACGGAATAGAAGATGAACTTTCCATCACGTGAGGTACTCACAATACCGGCCCTGCGTAAAATGGCAAGGTGCTGTGAAGCAACAGATTGCTCCAGTCTGAGTTTAACGTAGATTTCAGTAACTGTCATTTTCTGGTGGTCATCAAGTAGTTTAATGATCTGCTGCCGGAGCTTGTGATTGATAGACCGTAGAATAAGGGCAGCTTTCTTGGTATGCAAGAAATCAACTTTTATCTGGGTTTTGCCATTTGTTAAAACAACGGCTTGCAAAGATTGACTCATGACAATAAAAGTTATAATTGGGGGGTTAAGAAACTAAAATTGTACCTGTAAAACTACATAATTGTTTGCGGTTTTATAGTATAAATTTTGTGAATACAAAAAAATCTTTATAAAACTTATGAGCCGGATGGATGGAAGAACTCTTTTACATACAGGGGCTCACTGTACGCCAGGTTGGCAAACTGTTGAACCTCAAAGGCTTTGCGGGCAAGCATGGCAAGATCGGTAACATGGTGCCTTGCAGTTGAAAATATGGCGTTGTGATGACTTAACATTCCCTTTAGTTTATGGTGACCACTGCCGCTGAAAACAATCTGGTACCGGTCAAGAAGAGATTCGAAAGCATGCGCATCGAGTATCATGGCTTGGGGAGGCATGATGGCGGTAAGCGATGCGTCATATACCGCAGTGAATACTTCCATTCTGCGGGCATCAATTAGCGGGCAGAATAATATTGACGTGTGATTGAAGGTTTGTGGTTGATGGTTCCTGATGGCATTATTGGCTATTACTTCGAGGGTATTGATCAGGATCAGGGGCTTGTTCAGGGCATAACAGATGCCTTTGGCTGAAGCGAGGCCTACGCGGAGCCCTGTATAACTGCCGGGGCCCGCGGTAACAGCCACGGCATCAATATCAGTCAACTGGCAGCCCGTTTCCGACACCAGTTGCTGTATAGCTGGTTGTACAAATGCCGCGTGATTTTTTTGTTCCGGACTTTCCAGCAACTGCAGCACATTGCCGTCTCTGCTGAGACAAACACCCGCATACTCCATTGCCGTATCAATATTTAGCAGTACTGCCATGAACTTAATTTTAATTATCCCTTAATGCCTTAATGAATGACGCGGTTTCCAATTCCAGCGCCGGTGCCACTGTATACCTCGGATCATCCTTAGCCAGTTCTTTCAATAACTGGCAGATCCGTACCAACCCTATTTTCTGTGCCCATTCAAAAGGGCCCAAAGGATAATTGGTACCTAATTTCATGGCGATATCTATTTCAGCCTTTGAACTGATACCATCGCCGAGGCCAAAATATGCTTCATTGATGATCATGGCTACTATCCTGGCAGTAACCATGCCTGGCACATCGGGCGCCCATTGGTATTTCCAGCCCAGTGCCTCTAAGAGGGTTGCTGCATCGGACCGGGCGCTTGCAGTAGCTATTTCTAGTACAGGCCTTTCTAAGAAACTGTTCCAGGCATTCATCCTTATGCAGTTTGGAGGTAATTGACTGCCTGTTGTGATCACTGCGTTTACAAAAACAGGTTTATGCTTCACCATGCTGAATACCGTATTGTTCTCATCGAAATCAATATAAGCATCAGCAACTGGCATAACCATTCCTGTTTCAAGCCAGCTTAACTGTATTGCTGGAGGAATGCCTTTTGAGAAGCATATTTCTTTTTGTTCTGTATTTGCATTCACTGCAATATGCATACCCGCTTGTATTAAGGCACAAATTTAGGTTGGCGGGTTGATAGAAATGCAGCAATTTGCCATGGATTAAAACAAAACACATGTCCAAAGAGGTCATTCAAACAGCAAAAGCGCCAGCCCCCATCGGTCCATATAACCAGGCCATCAAAGCCAATGGCTTTGTATTTGTGAGCGGGCAAATAGCATTGGTGCCGGAAACGGGAGTACTGGAAACCAGTAATATACAGGCAGAGGCACAGCAGGTAATGAAAAATATAGAAGCGGTGTTGCAGGAAGCAAAGCTCGGCTTCGCGCATATTGTAAAAACAACCATTTTCCTGAGCGATATGAGTCTTTTTGCCCGGGTAAATGAGGTCTATGGCGCTTATTTCACAGACAAATACCCGGCCCGTGAAACTGTAGCTGTAAAGGAATTACCCAAGGGAGTGAATGTTGAGATATCTGTAACTGCAGTGACCGATCTGTAAATTTAAGAAAGGGTATAATTTGTCGTAAAAGACCGCTTTTCCAAAGGCTGCAATAGAATCAAACCAATTCCATTATTGAAAGCATCAGGGGCGCCGGTCAGGTTTTCGATCGCAATGCTTTTTCGGGATGGCGGGGTATATATCTGTAAATACGGATAAGAAGCGTCAGGTTCAATGGTTAATTGTAAATGATCATTACTGAATACACAACGGGAGGGCTCTTTTTGCGGGTCCAGCAGAAAGCTGTTATCCAATGCCACTCCTTTTAAAGAAGCCCCGTTGACAAATCTTTTGTCAGGCAGGGCATTGCCTGTTGGCAGCAGGTCTGCACTGAATTCTAACTGAAGCCCGCTGTTAAACTGTAAAGTACAGGCATCAATAGTTGGTCCCAGTGTAAAGTAAGGATGCCATCCGTCAATGAAAGGAATGGGAGTTGTGTTATTATGCTGTACGGTGGTAGTTACAGAAAGATGGTTCCCTGCCTGCAGTTTCCAGGTAATGGTAACTTCATAGGGAAACGGGTAACCTGCATCGGTTCCGGTGTAATGATGGTGTAAAGTAACCTGGGCACAGGTTTCATCGGCGCTACTGCCTGTAATGTCAAAAGCAATATTGTACAATAACCCATGAATGGCATGTTCGCCCATGTAATGGCTTTCTACTTTATATGCTTTGTCCTGAAAACGATAACTGCCTTTTGTAAGGCGGCAGGCAAAAGGACTTAGCTTGGCGCTCCTGAATCCTCTGGTAATATTTTGCTGCGCGTCGGCCACCGATGAAAAACCTTCTATTACATTGATAACACCTTTTGGGGTAGGGAGACGAAAAGCATTTAATAAACCGCCGAAAGCATACACTTCGGCCTGGCAACCGGAGTGGCTGTCTTTCAGGGAGATGACAGGATATGCTTCTTGTGTATTGACAGTGACTTCGAAACGCATGTTCTTTTTTGGGTTTCAATGTAAGAAGTTTTGGTGTACAAAAAGCGGCATTAAAAACTAACAGTTGTTAACTATTGCTTTCAAACCTGTAATTTTACAGTCCAGCTTAAATCAGGTTTATGGCTTACATACCCCAACATCAGATCCGCATTGTTACTGCCGCCAGTTTATTTGACGGGCACGATGCAGCCATCAATATCATGCGCCGCATTTTGCAGGCTAAAGGAGCTGAGATCATTCACCTCGGACATAACCGCAGTGTGGCGGAAATAGTGGAATGCGCCATTGAAGAAGATGCGCAGGGCATTGCTGTTACCAGTTACCAGGGCGGGCATGTTGAATTTTTCAAGTACATGAAAGACCTGCTGGATCAGAATGGTTGCGGGCATATCAAAATCTTTGGCGGCGGCGGCGGAACCATATTGCCGGAAGAGATCAGGGAGTTGCACCAGTATGGCATCTCAAAAATATATAGCCCGGATGACGGTCGCCATATGGGACTCGAAGGCATGATCGAAGATGTTATCCGTCAGTGCGACTTCAGCCAGAATGGCAATGGAGTGTACCAGAAACCAATGACATTGGGAGAAGTGAAGGACATACGTAAAATAGCGCGTGAAATAACAAGCGCAGAAAATGGTACAACAACCACAAATCACAAAACACAGCTTACCAGCAAAGCCATCCCTGTGCTCGGTATTACAGGAACAGGCGGTGCAGGCAAGAGCAGTGTTACGGACGAGATAGTAAGACGGTATTTGCATATGTTCAGCGATAAGACCATCGCTGTAATTTCTGTAGATCCTTCAAAGAAGAAGACCGGCGGCGCATTGCTGGGCGACAGGATACGGATGAATTCGATCGCTCATCCCCGCGCGTATATGCGCAGCCTGGCTACAAGGGATGATAATACCGCCCTTAGTGCACACGTACAGGAGGCAATCGATATCTGCCGCGCTGCAGGTTTCGATTTTATCATGCTGGAGTCGGCAGGTGTGGGACAAAGCGATGCTTCTATACTTGATTACTGCGATGCAAGCCTGTATGTGATGACCCCCGAATATGGCGCTGCTTCTCAGTTGGAAAAGATCAACATGCTGGATTATGCAGACGTCATCTGCATTAACAAATTTGATAAAGCGGGCGCTCTGGATGCTTTGCATGATGTGCGTAAACAGTATAAACGCAATCATGGTTTGTGGACTGCCAAAGATGAAGCGTTGCCGATCGTAGGAACCATTGCAGCGCAGTTTAATGATGCAGGCGTTAATGAACTGTTTGAAAAGATCATGGTGGCCGTGAAGCATAAGACCGGTATTAGTTTCGGCGATGTTGAAATACACGCGCATTTGAAAGACACGACTACTAAATCACAGATCATTCCTCCTAAAAGGGTGCGCTACCTGGCAGAAATAGCGGAGAACAACAGGGCCTATGATGCATGGGCAACTGAACAATGTACCATTGCATCCAAACTCTACCAGCTGGATGGTGTTATGGGAGGTATAACAGGGGAGGTGAAGGCAGCGCTTGGAAAAATGCATACCCATCTTGAATCGCAATTACATCCGGAGAATAAACAACTGTTAGCCGGATGGCCCGCATTAGTTGCCAAATACAAGGCAGATTTTTTTGAATACCAGGTACGGGATAAAATCATAAAGCAGCCACTGACAACTGTTTCACTCAGCGGCACCCGCATACCCAGGCTGGTATTACCTAAATACAAAGACTGGGGCGATATTTTACGTTGGCAATTACAGGAAAATATACCTGGCGGATTTCCGTATACAGCCGGTGTATTTGAATTGAAACGGCAGGGAGAAGATCCTACGCGCATGTTTGCCGGGGAAGGCGGACCGGAACGTACCAATAAACGGTTCCATTATGTGTCATTAGGGCAACCCGCCATACGTTTGTCCACTGCATTTGATAGCGTAACACTATATGGAGAAGATCCTGCACAAAGGCCTGATATCTATGGCAAAGTTGGAAACAGCGGTGTCAGTATTGCTACTGTGGATGATGCCAAAAAACTCTATAGTGGTTTTGACCTCTGCGACGCAAAGACATCGGTCAGCATGACCATCAATGGTCCTGCACCCATGCTGCTCGCATTCTTTATGAATGCAGCCATTGACCAGTTATGTGAGAAATGGATAGAACAGCATGGTCAGTGGCCGGCGGTGAATGACGTGCTGGAAAAAAAATATAAGCATCTTCCAAAACCGCATTATTATAATCCGGCATCACCGGAGAGGTTACCGGAAGGAAATAATGGATTGGGATTGAAATTGCTGGGTGTGAGCGGTGATGAGGTATTGCCGAAAGAAGTGTATGCAGCCATCAAAGCCGAAGCACTCTCCCAGGTCCGTGGAACTGTACAGGCAGATATTCTGAAAGAGGACCAGGCACAGAATACCTGCATCTTCTCAACAGAATTTGCACTGAAACTGATGGGTGATGTACAGTCTTATTTCATTGATCACAAAGTGCGTAATTTTTATAGTGTCAGTATCAGCGGCTATCATATTGCCGAAGCAGGTGCTAATCCCATTACACAATTGGCTTTTACATTAGCCAATGGGTTTACTTATGTGGAATATTACCTGAGCCGGGGCATGCATATTGATGATTTTGCACCCAATCTTTCCTTTTTCTTCAGTAATGGCATGGATCCCGAATACAGCGTAATAGGCCGTGTGGCACGCCGTATCTGGGCCAAGGCGATGAAAGATAAATACAAGGGGAATGACCGTTCGCAGAAACTGAAATACCATATCCAGACCAGTGGCCGCAGCCTGCATGCACAGGAGATCGATTTCAATGATATCCGTACAACATTGCAGGCCCTTTATGCCATTTATGATAATTGTAACAGCCTGCATACCAATGCCTATGATGAAGCGATCACCACGCCAACAGAAGAAAGCGTGAGGAGGGCTATGGCCATTCAACTGATCATCAACAGGGAATTGGGAGCCGCCAAGACAGAAAATTTTATCCAGGGCAGTTTTGCCGTTGAAGAACTGACAGACCTGGTGGAAGAAGCAGTATTGAGGGAATTTGACCGCATTACAGAGCGTGGTGGTGTATTGGGTGCGATGGAAAGGATGTACCAGCGCAATAAAATACAGGAAGAGAGCCTGCATTATGAAACCCTGAAACATACCGGTGAACTTCCATTGATTGGCGTGAATGCTTTCCTGAATAAAAAAGGAAGCCCTACCATGCTGCCGGGTGAAGTCATCCGGTCCACCACAGAAGAAAAAGAACAACAGATACAAAACCTGCAGGGGTTCTGGAAAAGAAATGAAGACAAATCGGCCGCATGCCTCAGTCAGTTGAAACAGGTAGCCATCAATAACGGGAACCTGTTTGAAGCCCTGATGGAGACAGTTAAATATTGTTCATTAGGACAGATTACACATGCTTTGTACGAGGTGGGGGGTCAATACAGGCGTAATATGTAGCAGCTGTATTTTTGCAGAATATTTTATACCTTGACCCCGATCAACCAAATGGTGACAAACACGATGTGTAAAAAAGTTTTTTTGCTGTTATTGCTATCCTGCTGTTCAGGAGCCGCCGTATTACAAGCCCAGTCAAGAAGAATAGACACTACCATGAAAATCGGTAAAGCAGGTTACCGGCTTACCTGTAACAACCGAAATCCGGAAAAGAATGATGCCGCTATCACGCCTATCGGTTTTGAAAAGCATGTGAACGAATTCGGTTTTGAGGTTAAAGGAAGGATCAGAAAAGCAGAAGTGGATGACCTAAATAATGACGGCTTCCCCGACATGGTGATTTATGTATATAGTGGCGATACGCTCAATAAAGGAACAGTGATCGGCATCCATTCAGAGAAAAATGAAACGGTTGCGCCTATTATTTTCCCTGATATTGTGGATGACCAGAAGCTGAAAGAAGGTTATAAAGGCCATGATGAATTTTCTTTGATAGAAGGTATGCTGATGCGCCGCTTTCCTGTTTATACCAGCGACAGTGCCAATGCCCGGCCCAGTGGAAAGATCCGGCAAATACAATACCGCGTAGTACCTGGCGAGAGAGGCATGCTGAAATTCAAAGTGCTCAGGAGCTATGAATATACAAAGCAATAGCGCGTTGTTGCTGACAGGAGTACTAGTGTCTTAAAACACCTGCTGCAAGTAATTATTACCTAAGCGTTAATTCATGCCGGCACATGGTATTTATAAGCGTATAGTTGTATTTTTAAGCCCGGTTTAATCAAAATTATATGAAGAAACTATTGCTGATGCTGTTATTGGCACAGGTTACTGTTGCCTGTCTTGCCCAGACCGTAAAGGAGTTAGAGGCAAAAAGGGTTATGTTGCCCAATGGCTGGGGACTAACACCAGTGGGCCGCAGCCTGCCTTTGGGAGATCTGCCGCTGAATATTGCGGTGAGCAAATCGAAAAAATTAATGGCTGTTACCAATAACGGGCAGAGTACACAAAGCATACAATTGATCGATCCATCTACCGAAACTGTACTCGACCATGTTGTGATAGCCAAAAGCTGGTTCGGACTGAAATTCAGTGACGATGAGAAAAGGCTTTATGCATCCGGCGGCCATGACAACTGGATTGTGGAGTATGCGATCGCCAATAAAAAATTAGTATTAAAAGATACGATCATCCTGGGAAAGAAATGGCCCAACAAAGTATCTCCCGCCGGTATAGAGATAGATGAAGCCAGGAAATTGATGTACGTAGTGACCAAAGAAGACAATTCATTGTACATTATAAGCCTGGAAACAAAAAAAGTGGAACAACAGTTCAAACTGGAAGGAGAAGCATATACCTGTGTATTATCTCCCGATGCAAAAGAATTATACATCAGTTGCTGGGGTTGTGATAAAGTGTATGTATTTAATACGGATAAAAGAAACATTACAACAGGGATACCGGTGGGTGATAACCCGAACGATATGTGTTTGTCTAAAAAAGGCGCCTACCTGTACGTAGCAAATGCGAATGACAACTCAGTATCTGTAATTGATGTGGCCCGGCGCAGAGTGATTGAAACACTGCATACGGCTTTGTATCCGGATGCACCCAGTGGTTCCACAACCAACGGGCTTGCATTGAACGGCAGCGAACAAACATTATACATCGCCAATGCAGATAATAACTGCGTCTCGGTATTTGATGTAAGCAAGCCCGGTGAAAGCAAAAGCAAAGGGTTCATCCCGGTAGGATGGTATCCCACGAATGTGAAAGTCATTGGACATAAAATATTTGTTGCAAACGGAAAAGGATTTTCATCAATGGCCAATCCTGATGGCCCCAATCCATTTGGCAGGAAACAGCAGGTAACCTATCAGCAGGGCGACCTGGAAAAACCCAAGGAAGTACAATATATAGCCGGACTCTTCAAAGGAACCCTAAGTGTCATTGATAAGCCTGATGAGAAAATGCTGGCTGCCTATTCGCAGGTGGTGTACAGGAATACACCTTATGATAAAGCAAAGGAACTGGTGGCGCAGGGGGAAGCAGGTAATCCTATTCCACGCAAAGTGGGGGAACAGAGCCCTGTCAAATATGTGTTTTATGTGATCAAGGAAAACAGGACATACGACCAGGTTTTAGGCGACATTAAAGAAGGCAATGGCGACCCCTCCTTAGTTTTATTTGGCGAGCATGTTACCCCGAACCAACATGCACTGGCAAAGGAGTTTGTGTTGCTGGACAATTTTTATGTAGATGGCGAAGTGAGCGCCGATGGGCATAACTGGAGTACCGGCGCCTATGCCACGGATTACCTGGAAAAAACCTGGGTATCGAGCTATGGAGGCCGTGGAGGCAGCTATGATGCAGAAGGTAAGAGGGGTATTGCAAATAATAAAGGCGGGTTCATCTGGGATCATTGTAAAAAAGCAGGAGTGAGCTATCGTACCTATGGAGAATTTGCTGATGACTATAAACCGAATATCCCTGTGCTGAAAGATCATTTCTGTCCATATTTTACCAGCTTTGACGGTACGGTGAAAGACACGACGCGTTTTAGCCAGTGGAAACGCGATTTTGATTCACTGCTTGCACTGAATGCAGTTCCGGGGTTTAACAGTCTTCGTTTCTGTAACGATCATACGGAGGGGATGCGGAAAGGAAGGCCCACACCTTATGCGCACGTGGCCGATAATGACCTTGCAGTAGGCATGTTCATTGAATACCTGAGCAAGAGCCCGATCTGGAAAGAAACTGCGGTTTTTATTGTGGAAGACGACGCCCAGAATGGAGCGGATCATGTAGACGCGCACAGAACCACTGCTTATGTGGCGGGAGGATTTGTGAAAAGAAAATTCGTAGATCATACGATGTATTCCACTACTTCCATGCTGCGTACGATTGAACTGATACTGGGTATACCACCTATGAGCCAATATGATGCGGCAGCCGTACCAATGTGGCGCTCTTTTGCTGCTGCACCCGATCTTACACCGTTTACGGCAAGAGCGGCTAATGTTGACCTTAATGACAGGAATACTGCCATGAATCAATGGCAGCAACGATCAGAAAAGTTCAATATGGCTAAAGAAGATGCAGTGCCGGACCTGGAATTCAACCTTGTGTTATGGCATGGTATCAAAGGCGATCATGTACCGTTCCCGGGTCCGAGACGTGCAGCGTTTTTTAAGCAGACAAAAATGACGGACAGGGATTAATAGTATTTATTTTCCGGAAATGTTGACGATCTTCGTCACCATTTTCTCATTGCCATTATCATCCCTTACCATGACAAGGTAAATGCCGCTGGCTACTTTTTCCCCTTTATAGTTACGTCCGTCCCAGATCGCCTGGCCCCCCAGTGCCCTGGTCTGGTACACGAGGCGGCCATTCATTTCAGTGATCTTGACCAATGCATTGGTCACTAATCCGCGGATAGCGATCGTACCATGATAACCCGGTGGAACAGGATTAGGGAATACAAGTACATTACTGTTTGTTTCTCCGCCTTCTGTTGCGGTACTCCTGAAGCTGCAGATCCCGTTTACGGTAGCCATGAATACTTCGCCCGTTAAGGGATCAACAGCCATGTGTTTTACGTCATTGGCCAATAAGGGACTGTTCTCTGCCGTAAAGCGGTAAATGATCTTAGTACCATCAGGAGAGAGTAGCCATACGCCATTCCTGGTGCCGATCCATTTCCGGTTGGCTCCATCAGCGGCCATACATTGCACAGTTTCATTTCTGAATAATAAGCCTGCAAAACGGTCCTGTTGTACCACAGGTAAAACTGCATCACAGCTTTGCGCACTGAAAACATCGGAGGCACACTGGATAATACCAATGCCCCTGTCCGTACCAACCCAGATAAAACCATCCCTGTCTTTCATCAAACAGCGTACTGTATTACTGGGCAGGTTGCCCTGGCCACTGCCCTGCCGGTAATATTTCCATTGATCGTCGTTGGTATTATCAATCTGCTGCCCGTAGTTATAACAAAAGACGCCATTGCCTTTCGGGCTTAGGATCCATAATTGATTGTTATTATCCACTATTACCTGGCTCACTGCATTTTCAAGATGAGGGAAGGGAATGCTGAAGGCTTTCCACGTGCCATCGGCCTTGCGTACCTGCAGGTTTTGGGCGGCGCCATAATTGCTGATCCAGAGGTTATTGTTTTTGTCAAAAGCCAGTCCGCTTACCCGGTAACTGCCAGGGTCGCCGATGGCAGACTGTAACGTACTGTTTTGTTTGTTATAAACAGTAGCAGCGCTAGATTTAAAATTTACCAGCCCACCGCCATAGCTGCCGGCCCAAATGCCCGCATCTGCCGGATCAGGCGCCAATGTTATAAAATCGGCAACGGAATCGGGTATGGGTGAATTTTGAAAGTTGCGGAAACTCCATACATTATCTATTAATTGAAAAATGCCATTGCGATTATGTAATGCATGCCAGTTTTCATCTACACTTCCGGCGGCGGCAGAGAGCATATTGCCGGCCGTAATCAGATCGCCATCAGCGATGCCGGGAGGCCCATTTGGAATAAACCTTTCGAACGAGGTAGTGAATTTTGAAAGCCCGCCAACCTGATCAGCAATCCAGGCAGCGCCATTGACGTTAATAGCAGCTAATGGAACCACTATGATGCCCTGCTGTGCTAAGTTTTTTTCAATGGCACCTGTAGGTGAGAGTTGCACTACGCGGGCATTGCCGGCATTGGAATGCTGGCAAACCAATAATTTGTTTTCACTTGCGGTAACGGAAAGAATAGCCCAGGCCGGATCTGTATATAACAGGCTCCAATTATTGCCATTCATAACAAAAAGGGAGTCTTTTTTTTGAGCGATGATGGTATTGTTAATCACTGCCACATTGGAACAGGCACCGGCAGGTAAGCCGTTTGTACCACTGATCGTGGGCCAGTTGGCATAATTGGACAGATCTGCTGCAGTGGATGCAGCTTTTTTCAAGCCTTCATCGGTAGCGGCATACAGGAAAGAAGCATCTGCGGTAACAGCGTTTACTTTTACCTGGTTACCGTTGTTGCCAATGAACCAGGTATCCTTGATTTCGTATTTTGAAAGATTGACAACAATAATGCCCAACCCGCTGCACAGGTAAGCGTATCCATTTTTGCAATAAATACTATAGATGGTTTTATTGCCGGCAATGGTGCTGCGCCTGATATCGCCAATATTCGTGGTATTGCCGTCTTTGAGAATATCCAGGTTACTATTGTTATAAGCAATCACCACTTGTTTTGAAGCGGCATCCCATCCGATACAGCTTACACCAATATCGTTCAGTCCGGTTACTTTACTATACCGCAGCACTTCATTGCCGGCATCGATGGAGAAGACATTGGTACCGGTGGCGCAATACAGCTTATCACCCATGAGCACCTGGATGGTGTGTTGGTAATTCAGATGTTCCCTCCACTGGCCGATTGGTGGAACCTGGGCAGGTGATGCTACAGCTAAAGCGATCGCAAACGGCAAAGTGAAAACGATAAACTTCATAAGCTAAGTTAAAAAAATTAATGCCAGTTAGGGAAGCATCAATCAATAAAACAAAGTATTTGCCGCAATAAAAAACAGGTATAAATACCTATTTTTTGGAAGCAGATAGTGAGCTATGTTTGGGAGTCATTAAAAACTGTGTTATGGCTATAGGAAGAGCATTTATCAATAAGCTGAAAAGAATTGATTACCTGATTGCGAGGAAGGCAACCGGGAGTCCGGCTATGCTGGCAGAGAAACTGGAGATATCCGAAACAACATTGTTTGAGTACCTCTCTATCATGAGGGAATGCGGGGCGCCGATCAAGTACGAGAAGTTCAGGCAATCGTATTATTATGAATACGAAGGGAATTTTGTCATTGAATTTATATGCAATGATTAGATCAGATCTCTATGATATTGTGTTTCATGGCAAAAATGGCGAGCCCCACACGGGTCTTGATATCAAGTTTTTTGAACAGGTTATCGCGGTAACTGTCCACAGTACGCGGACTAACGCACATTTCTTCTGCAATCTCCTTATATGTTTTGTCAGAGCAGATCAACCGGAGAAAATGTATCTCATTATCCGATAGGTCGCCATAGGGTGAGTTAGCGGCGAATGTGTTGCCATTGCTGATATAGTGCATCAGTTTATCACTGATAAGGTCGTTGATGAAGTAGCCCGTGTCGCGGATATTGTCTAATGCCTGTTTGAATATTTTGGGTTTGCTATCTTTCAGCAGGTATCCCCTGGCTCCGTTTTTAAGCATGCGGATGATGGCGATATCATTTTCGAGCATACTTAAGACAAGCACTTTTACAGTTGGCTGGTTTTTTTTGATCCATTCGGCTGTTTCAAAACCGTCCATCAATGGCATGGTAATGTCTAATAAAACAATATCGGGAAGTTTTTCCTGATTCAGGTGTTCTATGAATTCTTTACCGTTTCCTGCCTGCATCATAACCTTGTAACCGTCAAAAGAATTGATGATGGCTGCCAGTCCCGAGCGAAGTAATTCATGATCATCAACTAATGCAACAGAGGTCATAGTGTGGCTAATTTGGGTTTTATTTGCAAGATAATAGCTGTGCCGCTACCGGGGGCACTTTTTATGTCAACAGTGGCGTGTATCATCTTGGCACGGTTAAATATATTCTGTAAACCAATACCTTTTCCGGCTTTTTTCAGTTTTTCAGTGTCAAACCCGAATCCATTGTCCGTGATAACCAATTTGGTTTCCGCCGGATTACCGGTGATTTCAATCGAAATAGCCGTTGCAGCGGCGTGTTTGATGATATTGTTTACGATCTCCTGTATCATCCTGAACAGGATCAGGTCGGTATCCTTATCGATACCTGTAAAGCTGTCTTCAATCTCCAGCCGGGTCTGGTACCGCCCGGTCTTTTGCAAGGTAATCATTAACTGGCGGATCGATTCGATGATGCCAATCTCGTGTATGCGGTTGGTTTGGAGGCTGTGGCTCAGCTCCCGGAGGTCTTTAATAGCTTTTCCCAATAGCTGATCGGTATGCTCAAATTTCTCTTCCGGTACGGCGTGACTAAAAGTGCTGAGATTTAATCGTACAAGGCTAAGTACCTGACCAATATTATCATGGATTTCCTGGCTGATATGGCTGAAAGTCTGCTCCTGGATTTCCAGTTGCGTTCTTAGGATGGTTTGGTCAAACCGGTTCTTCATCTCGTCCCTTTCCTGCTGAAATTTACGCTGGCGACGCAGGAAAATGAATACGATCAATAACAGGAAAAAACCAATCAACACTAAAAATACGGAGGCAATTACAATGGTGATGAGTATGTCTTCCTGTTGTTTCGGCATAGAAAAAATGCGATACTGAATGAACTATACAAAATTACGTTTAAACTATGGTTAATAATGCCATAAATTTTAATACCTTCTCTCTGGAGGTCATTGTTACGCAGGTACTCAAAGAGAGCATTAATGATAACAGATCCAAGATAAAAAATTAACAGGCCCGTACATATCCAGAAAAATGGCTGTTTTGACATTCTTTGGTTAATGTGCTGGGGTAAAATGGACTCGTAAAAAAAGAAACAACAAAAAACAACGATAAAAAAAGAGCCCAATAAAAAAGTATACGTATGGAAATAATTTGTGCCCTGTATAAACAACAGGTTAATACTTACAGCAAGTATGTAAAATGGGATAAATGCCAAAGCCACTTTTTTAAAGACTGGGTTGTGTAAATGCTTGTAAAATAAAAAAGCATAGAACAGGAATTCGGTCGTAGTAAAAGCGTTATACATCCAATAATTTCTGATGCCCTGGTGATTAAACCAGGTACCAACAATTTCTACCAAAACTGTCAAAAACAAAAAAGGAATGAAATATGAAAAAATTTCATTCCTTTTTCTTACAAATATGATAGCAAAGATCAAACTTAGAACCTGAAAGTACAAGTAAATCGCAAAAGCCTGCATATTGGTTATGGATAGATGCCACCATGATTCAAATAAGTGGGGTCTGCTGCGTTAGTTACTGCACCACCTGTTTGGGTTGTTTTATCGTTACCAGAGAAGAATACAGTTGTCTTACCTTCTTTGCCCGGACCTGTTTGGCTATCATATACCCCAAAGTTTACATAAACAACATCCGATTTGTATTTGCTTTTGAGTACATTCAAAAACCCTTCTAGGTCTTTCATCTGGAAAGACACGTATTGTGTTCCATTGGGATTGGCTTTCAGGTAGGCGCTGCGCATTTTTTCAGCGTCTGAACTGGTAATGAAACCATAAATACCGTCGCCATTGACTGCTACACCGTTCACTGTTTCATTGTCTGTCGTACGATTCGTACTTTTTTTCTCAGGAGCAATGCCATTTTGCTCTTTGTGGCAAGCCACAAACAGGGTGGTAGTTACCACGAGCATTAAAAAGCCGCTTAATAAATGAATCTTTTTCATTGAAGAAAGTTTTTAAAGTTTAGGTTTTGGTCTAGGATAGAGATTTATATATAAAACTTTACAGTTATATATAGGTATTGGATTCACACGAGTCATTTAATTAACGGGACACATACCCAAATGTATGATATATCGGGTAATACAAATTTCGAGATATATTTGGGAAATGGTGTAGGATAATCACTGAAATTTTACGGTGTTTTAACTGAATTTTAAGACCGTGTTTTCCGCAGTTTTTTGTTCACTTTTTGTGGAAAAAAACATATTTGGGTATTTTCATCCCTGAAAAGCGATATATTTTCTGGTTGCGAAACGGTTCACTATCCAGATAAGCAGCAACAGCAGGAACGCGACAAGGACTGTATAAACCGAAAGAGATGGCGCCAAAAAAATGTAACGGGCTGCTAAAAGACTATGCGCCAGGTATTGCAACAGCCCTACAACGATAAGCGCAACCACTAAAATCCATATGTTCGGCGGGAAGAACCTGGCCATCAGAAACCGCCTTAACTGTTGTGGTGAAGCTCCTAAAGTAATAAGCAGGATAATTTCCTGCTTGCAGGATGCTATGGTCAGCTGAATGAACAGCGTAAAAACCAGCATGGCAAACAGCAGCATGACTGCACCTGTCATCCAGGAAATGGCCACTACCACGTCCACCACCTGTCGGTACCTGCTGAAACGCGTTTTATCGGCATCGGTGCTTAAACCCTTTCGCTTCAGGTATTGGACAAGCTCCGGGTTGCCGGGATCGGTTGTCCTGATAATGACCCGTGATGGCTTGCTTTCCCCGCTATTTGCCATCCGTTTATTGGCCCAGTCCATAAATTCCTGGGGCACCAGTAGGGAGGAAATCCTGTCACTGAAGCCAACTACGCGCCCATTGAAGCTTTCAATGCCTTGAGGGCCGTACAGATTCACTTTGAAAATGATCATTTTGACCACCGGCTGCGTCAGCTGCGGGAGATTTTGTGAAAAAGAGAATTGGAAATTATAAAAATCAAGGAACATATTGGGAACGATCACCGGAATAAACCGGGTTTGCTCCTCCCATCTCCAGTCCTTACTGGTTACATCAATGAATTCATTGGGTACACTTTCAAATGCGATGTCGGTGTAAAACGGGAACCGGTCGCTGTTGCTTTGGATAGAAGCTTTAAAACGGCTCGGGCTGAGTAATCCTACTGATTGAACAAAGGGTTGTTTTTTAAGATCACTGATCTCTGCCGCTGTTAATGAAGTGGCACCGATATTCTGGTCATTCAATACTTTATTTACCACTAAGAAATTGGCAATGCTGTCCTGGTTGCTTTTACTATGTAACAGATCATTGTAATTGACCTGTACCTGCACAGCAATCAATAGCAGGAGCAAGGCAACGGACAAACCAATAATGGCCATTATAAACCGGGAACGACCGGCACTTGTCCGGATTAATTTTTTCAAAAGCTGGTTCAATATACCCATCTGTTGGTGCTGTTGAAAATTTACAGGGTGAATGCATGTGTGTATGCAAAATGGTTGTCCTCGTCAAGATCGGTAATAATTAATCCGGCTTTTCTCTTCCTGCATTCGCTGTCTATCAGGGCAACTGCCTTAGTAGTATTGGCTTTATCAAGGTGGCTGAACGGTTCATCCATGATCAGCCATTCAAAGGGTTGCATCAATGCGCGGATGATGGCGATCCGTTGTTGTTCTCCATAACTGCAGAGGCTGGCCTGTTGCTGTAAGATATGGCTTACACCCAATTGAGCTGCCATTTCTTCTATCATGCTGCTCTCATAAAATGGCTGCTGCAATACACGGTTGAGTTCAATGTTTTCGCGGGCAGTAAGGTTAGGAAAGAGACGCAGGTCCTGGAAAATAATGCTGACTTTCTGTTGCCGCAGAAGTGCCAGGTCATCACCGCTAATATTGCTTAACGATACGCCCCCCCATGTAACATGTCCTTCATAATCCTGCCTTAATTTGTAAAGGGTATGCACTAATGTTGTTTTTCCTGTTCCGCTGGGTGCTATTATTTTGATCCATTGCTGCTGCCCGAAACTTCGGCTGGTATTCCATATATCCGATTGCCTGCCCGATAATTTATCTTTCAGCGGAACAGGGATCACCTGCTTCAGTTCTATATTCATGGTCACAGATTAATTGGTGCGGATGATAGCCGGCAGGCCACCGGAGAATATTTTATCATCTATTTCCTTTTCTTTCCTCGCTTTTTCACGCATGTCAACAGCTACATCGGTGAGAAAGCTTGTTAGTGTTACTAAGCTGTTCTGTTTTTGATCCTGCATCCGGATCTCCCCGACCGCTTTAATGGTGCTGCCATTAAATTGATCGGCTGTAACAATAATATCTTTGAATGTTTCTTTTGCCGTATGCATGGAATGGTGGTATCCTCCGGTTGTATCTGTATCTGTGGCCAAGCTGTTCAGGGTACTGGCAATATCGAAGTAGAACCCCCCTGTCTTGTCCTTGAACCTGTCCATAGCTTCTGTGTTGATGGAGGCTTTACCAGTGTTAGCCATGTATTGCATATACGTGATTGAGTCGCTGGCCAATACCAGGTTCTTGTCATCTGCTACGAGATACATACCCAGCATGGATAATAAACCGCCGCCCTTATAGGTAGTTCCCTTTTTTACCAGGAGCCCTTGTTCCACAGCTTTGTTCATCAGCTTGAAGAAACTGTCTTTATTGCCTACAGCAGCATTGAGGATCATTTTATATACCAGCTTTTTGTGCACCATACTGCTCTCATCCTTTCTCATTTGCGGTTCAGGCTGTGCCATTCCCAGGTCAGACAATACAAAGGCAATGTTTCCTTTGAACGACTTATAAATATCCTGGGTGGTTAAACCGGCTTTATCCAAAAAGCCATTGGCAAGTCCCTCTAATTCTAATTGCTTCAGTAGTCCGCCAATGATTTCCGGGTTGAAAGCCACCTGCATAATGCCATTGATACGAGCAGAAGGATAATGTTCTATCATAGAAAGATCAACAGCCGGACTGGGGTATTCTTTCAATACAGCACTTACTAATTTATTGGGATAACTGGTTGATCTGACTGTTATCTTTCCGTCTTCAAAGTGTAAGACAGAAGTGGAGTAATTGTCTTTCAGCAATTCTTCCAGCTTGGGTATCTGCAAAGGCATCATGCTGAGTGCACTGAGCGAACTGTTGCTGCTGGTAAAAGCATAGCCATCTGCTTTTTCTTTGAACATGTTGACGAATACATCAACACCAGCCAGTGATTCTTCTTCTTTCTGAGTAAAATAAGCAGTCACCTCTTTTTTTAATGCTTCATCGGTATTGACAGGGGCAGGTTGTTTAAAACTCATGGTTACTGTATCATATACAGGTTTAGCCGTGCGGTTGTATATCGTAGTGATAACCTGTTGATCGTTCCATGATACCATTGTTCCGCTCTCGGGTATTATGTAAGAATAACCGGCCTCTTTTTTGATCTCTTTATCTTTTAATTCTTTCTGTTTTTTCAGGAAGGCTTCAAATTGGGTGGCATTGGAAAGGCTTCCCATCACGTTAAAGATGTTCACAATTTCACTGCCGGCGCCATCATTTTTCTGTGCCATAAAGAAATACAACTGCTTGTTCCAATCGATACCCGCATTTGTTCGCAGTTCGTTGAGCCGCTCTTTATCTGCACTGTCGGGTGTACTCTGTTTGAAGAACCTTTTTAACAACGTGTCGGTATTGATACCGCCTTTCTGAAGTTTATCCTGCATGGACTGTGCGTCAAGTACCAATACCGCCGATGCAGTTTTGGGAATGTATTTTGCCTGTTTCGGGGTATTGTTTTTGCAGGAAGATAAAACCGCTATCAGTAATACCAGTGCGATTGCAGAACGTAAGCTGGATTTCATAATAAGTGTTGTTATGATTAGGTAGTTACGAAGTTAGCGTTTGCAGTGGACTTATCTCAGCATAGCTTTATAAATGGTTTCCTGGATAGCTGACCGAACGTTCAGTTGACTCAGCTTATTGTTGTTGCGTGTAGGGGTTACCCGGTTTGACAGGAAAATATAGACCAGCCGGTATGACGGATCTACCCACACACAAGTGCCTGTGAAACCGGTATGACCAAAAGTTGCCGGCGAAACACTTGCTGACGGATAGGGGTCTTTGCGTTCGGCATTGTCTTTCTCAGGTTTGTCAAATCCCAATCCCCTCCGGCTTACAGCACTGTTATACGCGGTGAATTTATCAATGGTGGCTTTCTGCAGTAAACGGATGCCATTGAGTGTTCCGCCATTTAACAGCATTTGATACAACTGCGCAAGATCATATGCATTACTGAATAATCCTGCATGCCCCGCAACACCCCCGAACATGGCGGCGCCCTCGTCGTGCACATCACCGCGGAGGAGCTGCCGGCGGAAATTTTTTTCGTCTTCTGTGGGTACGATATGGTCTATTGGCATTAGTTCTCCTGGCCTGAAAGTAGTGGTGGTCATGTGCAGCGGTTGATAAAAAACTGTCCGGACATATTCATTCAAAGGCTTACCGGTTACTGCTTCCACGATCCTGCCAAGAAAAATGAAATCATTATCGCTATAGACATATTTACCCGGTTCGCTTAATTTACTTTGCAGGATGCGATGGCATAGGGTATCCTCCCAATCGTTGCGCAGGTATATATTTTCTGCAACCCGGTATTGGTGCTGTGCATCTTTTGATGTGGCAAAATACTGTGCCAATGGCTTGCCGCTGGCTGTATCGATGACCTCCCTGTAAAAAGGGATGAAAGGAACCAACCCGGCCTGGTGCAATAAAATATCGGTCAACTGTAGATGGGCTTTATCTGATCCCTTTACCCAGGGCAGGTAATCGCCCAGCGTTTTAGTGAGATCAACTTTGCCTTCTTCATATAATTTCATGATGGCGACAGTCGTGGCAGATACTTTGGTTACAGAAGCAAGGTCATATACCATGGCTGTGTTCACTGCCTGTTGCCGGTCAACATTGGTATAACCGAAAGCTTTATTGTACACTACTTTACCATCCCTGGCTACCAATACAACACAGCCGGGCGTTGCACCTTTTGCAATGGCATCATTGGCAATCCCGTCAATTTTGCTGAGTTCTTCGCTTCGCATTCCGGCCGATTCGGGTGGTGCCAGCGGAAAGTAACTGTTGTATACAATGCCATCGCCGAATTTCATACTGTTGCTGATGGTTACCGGCAGCTTTCCTTTGGGTTGCAATTTGCCCTGTAACAAATCAGCTGCTGCCGCCTGGGTGACTTCGTCATCTTCATAACAGGCAACTAAGTTTTGCGGACTGTTGATGAATTTGATAGCGTAGGGATTCCCGAATACAAAACTGATGACATGGGGCTGCTGCAGCTGGTTAAGGAAAGCGATGGCTTTTTCGCTGAGCCCGAATGCATCGGCGGGCCTGCGGCTGAAGTTGTGAAGCCCCGTTACAACTGCATCATAGCCACTTAGCTGTTGCAGGATAGTGTTGGCATTGTTATTTTTCTCATCAAAGAAGAACAGGTCAGCGCCAGCATCTTTCTGCAATCTTGCTGCGAATACATTGGGTTTATCAATGCCAATACCTACATAAGCGACCTTCTTTGCTTTGAGAGGCAGCAGGTTGCTGTCTGACTGGCGCACCAGGGTAAGTGCACTGGCTGCAAGTAATTGCCTGAGCTGGTTGGTTTGCGCGTTGAGATCATTGGTAATGTTCTCTAATAGAACGGGGGATAATTTGTTCAGTCCTAAATGATATTTCGCCAGCAACACTTTTTTTACTCTTTCATTGATATCATCCCAGCTAAGTTTACCGACTTTGATCGCTTCCCTCACCTTGGCAATACTCCCCGGAATATCACCAGGCAGGCATAGCATGTCGTTACCTGCAATGAGTGACATAACAGAAGCATCGCCTTTCGGATAAAATTTGGCCACACCCTGCATTTCTAATGCATCAGTAAATGAAATGCCTTTATAGCCCAGTTCATTCCGCAATAGCCCGGTTACATTTTTTTGTGAAAGTGAAGTGGGAAGATTAGGCGTCGTATCAATGGCGGGTATCCAGAGGTGGGCGATCATCACACTGCCAACACCGGCTTTGATCAGCTCGCGGAAAGGATATAATTCCAGTTCATCTAATTGTGCACGTGTTTTAGTGATGACGGGCAGGTCTTTGTGCGAATCAACCGCAACATCGCCATGGCCGGGGAAATGCTTGGCGCAGGCCATCACACCTGCATCCTGTATACCCTTCATATATTGAACGCCATAAAGGGCTACTTTGTATTTATCCTCACCAAAACTCCGATCGTTGATCACAGGATTCAGGGGATTGTTGTTGATGTCGACATCTGGGGCATAGTTTACCTGTATGCCCAGGCGCTTACATTGTTCGCCTACTGCTTTTCCAAACCGGTAAATAAGCTGTGCATCGGGCACAGCCCCCATCATCAGTTGACGGGGAAAATTGATGACGCTGTCTAAGCGCATGCCGAGTCCCCATTCGCCGTCAATCGCAATCATCAAAGGGGTTTTGGCGATGGACTGGTAGTAATTGGTAAGCATGGCCTGCCTTACCGGCCCGCCCTGGAAAAAACAGAGCCCGCCAATATTGTATTTTTTAATGAGTTCCGCCACGGCAGCAACATGTTCGGGGCCGAGATTACTATGTGCGCGGATGATCATTAACTGGGCGATGCGCTGGTCTTTGGATAGTTTTCTGAACTTCTTCTTGACCCAGCGTTCTGCTTCAGGTGTTTTTTCATAAAAAACCTGTGCAGGAGAACTGCCTGCCAGTATGGCCAGCAGAACAAAACATAGTATTCTTTTCATAATGCAAACTTCTGACGCACAAGATAAAGATTATCAGTGGCCAGCTTGCGGGTTTTTGCGGCTTTTGGTACGAATGGTGCGTAATTGAGTATGACCCGGGTGCGACTCAAGTAAGAACAAACTACCTGTAGATACCGAAAAAAGGCCGTCCTGTGAGACGGCCTTTTTTCGGTAGCAAATTGCAAAAGTATTATCCTGCGACTTCTTCTTCCGCCTCTTCGTCAGTCAGTTTCAGCTCCACTTTGTTCTCTTTCAGGATGCTGAACCACTTTACCATTTTCTTCATATCGCTGCTGTACACCCTGTCAAAGTCCATATCGGGGTACACTTTCTGGAAATAAGCTTTTACAGCGGCTGCATCCTTATCGGCCGGGAGAGACGCTTTGCTTTTATCCATAGCCTGGAACACTTCCACTAAGTTCACATTTTCGCGAACGGTATATACTTCGATACTTTCAAGGTGCGAGAAATTATGTACCCGGCTGCTGACGAATTTTGTGCTTTTATCATCTAAGGAACGCACAATAGCGCCGTCTGTTTTGCTGCCCACCAGTTCAAATAAACCGCCCATACCGGTTACTGAGATCAATTTACTGTACTCCATATAGCTTAATTAATGAGGTGCAAAGTAAAGGGAAAATAGTATTTGGCCATCTAATCTTTAAAAACTGGCGGAAGGCTTGCAAGTATACGGACTGATGATTAGTTTAGGACGCTGATCATATAAGAAAAACAATCAATTGTATCATGAACACAACCTATCACTGGCGAACCTTCACCAGGCGTGTACCCGTCAGGGCTTCCATCCAGGCTATTTATGAGGCGTGGACAACACAGCATGGTCTTGAACGCTGGTTTCTACGGTTGTCGGTCTTTACAAGGCCCAGTGGTTCATTAAGGGCAACCGATGAGCAGGTGCAGGAGGGGGATCATTACAGGTGGTTATGGTTTGGATATGATGATTGTGTTGCGGAAGCGCATACCATACTCGCTGCAAACGGATCGGACCGGCTGCAGTTTTCATTTTCGGGCGGATGTATTGTAACGGTAACCATCCGGGAAGAGCAGGGTGAAACCATTTGTGAGCTGGTACAGGAAATGCCGATGGATGATGAGGCGAAGCAACGTTTTTATTACATTGAATGTGGCAACGGCTGGACATTTTACCTTGCCAACCTGAAGTCGGTATTAGAGGAAGGCATTGATCTTCGGAATAAAAATGGCCGGTTGCAAAAGGTAGTCAATGCATGAAGAACCACTCATCCAATTGCTGCCCAATCATTATGAATTTGTCTTAATTAACCCTATCTTACTGCTCCTAAAAACTCGATTGTATGAAAAACAACCTGCATTATTTTTTGTTGCTCATGGGCCTGTGCCTGTTTTCTAATTTTGTATCAGCACAAGGTCTGCAACCAGATAGTATCAAATGGCAATTGGTAAAAGACTGGGAGCGGGCCAAAGCGTATACCAATGAATACCTGGATGCCATGCCTGCAGATAAATACGATGCGCGGGCGGTCGACAGTATCCGCAGTTTTGCAGAACAGATGCTGCATCTTTCTGTGGCCAATATCGGGCTAACTTCTGCGGCAACCGGAGCTCCTTTATTATATCCTCCCGGTTATCTCTTCAGCATAGAGAAATCCAAAACCGCGCAGAGCAGGGATTCTGTAAATTATTATGTGAACACCAGTTATGATTATGCTATTAACAGTATTAAAAACATGGATGCTTCCAAATTATGGGAAACCACAGAATTTTTTAAGCGCACTACCACACGTTTTGCCTTGCTGGAAAAAGCTTTCGAACACCAGACGCATCATCGCGGGCAAACCACTATCTATATCCGGTTGCAGGGTATCAGACCCCCGGGCGAAAAATTATTTTAGCATAAAAAGAGCCCCTTCAGTATGATCTGAAGGGGCTCTTTCAGTATGTAGGAACCGCTATTTTTTACGCGTAAAAACAATCTCCATTGTTTTGAATTCTTTTCCGTCGGGGCCTGGCGCATACATCATCATCGTTTGTGTATTGGGGTCTTTCACATGAAAGGTTTGATGTGCAGCAATTTCTTTACCGGTGGAAGGATCAAGCATTTTTCCTTTGAGATCAATGGTCTGCGTGGCTGCATCCCAGGGGCCTTCCATGTTCACCATGCCGGTGCCCATATTATCAACCCATGACGACATAAAAACTTTCTTGGTATTGTCATAACCCATGGTACTCATACCTTCAAAAGGCATTCCGTTGAATGTGCCGGTGAAGGAAGACACCTGGTATCTTCCACCTAAAGCCATTTTGTTAACGGAGGTAGATGTACTTGTCGTTGGCGGGGCACTTGGGGTCATCCACATGGTTACAGTGGCGGTCCAGGTACCATTCCAGGAAGCCATCATTTTATGCATATCTCCCGGCGCCATATATACCTGCCAGTTCTTCATCATAGTAGCGGAATCCATGGCAGGAGAAGCCTGTACAGCAGCGGTCGTATCTTTTTTAGTACCGGCCTCGGTTGATGCTTCTTTGGCTGCATTTTTGCAGGAGAAGACCAGCAGGACCGCTGCAGCAAGCAAAAGGTTGGAACGTTTCATACAAATGTTTTTGGTGGGTATGAAAAGTACAAATTGCTATCCGGAAATGCAAGACGACAACGGTAAAAAATCTGCTGCTGAGCAATCAGTTCTGCCCTGCTTTAACCAGTTCATCCAACACTGCATCAAGCCTCGCAACGAAAGTATGATAGTCTGTATACCCCCTTGCCAGTAAATGAAATTTACTGTCTGTCACCTGCAGCAGCACACAGGGATAGCCTGTTACCTGCAATTGTTTTACCAAAGAGAATTCATAATAGGCCTGTTCTTTGTATTCCTCGCTTTTTAACTTGCTATAAAAGGTTTCCGGGTTGATGCTGTATTTTTCGAGCAGGCCACGGTAAGCTTCATCATCGGTGAGGTCGCGGCCCTCAAAATGCAATGCGTATTGCAGATCGGATGCAAATTCTACCTGGCGTTCCGGGTAAAACTCTTTAAAAATACAGAGTGCAATGGCAGGTTTTTCCGAGTTGGGATACCAGTCACTCATGTCAGGGTTATTGATATGCCACAGGTAATCTGCACCAAATTCAATATGTGTATGCTCCTCTACTGTTTTATATGCCTGCTGGATGTACCCGGCCGTAACGCCAATGTGTATGGGCTTCTCGGGCAGGATCATACCACCCGACAGTACCTCAACGGGCACATGCGGATAAGCTTCCACAACTTTCCTCATCACAGGACTAAAACCATAACACCAGCCGCAATAGGCATCATAACAATAAAAAAGAGTAGGTTTCATGAAGCAAAGATAGTCTTCCTCAGTTTCTTTACCTTTGTCCCCCCATAGCAATGGGCTTTAACCATAAACAACAAACCTCAAACTAAGTAAGTATGCCCGGTTTTGAATTCTTTGGCGCTGAAGAAAGAAAAGAAGTAAACGATGTACTGGAAACAGGTATCCTGATGCGGTATGGCTTTGATGGGCCGCGTAAAGGAATATGGAAAGCACAGGAATTGGAGCGGGCTATTACAAAAGTATTTGGTTGTAAATATGCCCAGCTTACGTCCAGCGGCACTTCAGCGCTGACCACGGCCATGACGGTGTTGAATATTGGCGCCGGTGATGAAGTGATCATGCCTTCTTTCACATTTGTGGCCAGCTTTGAAGCGATACTGAGTGTTGGCGCTATACCGGTGCTGGTGGATATTGATGAAACACTCACCCTCGATCCGGAAGCCGTTCGTGCAGCAATCACACCAAGAACCAAATGTGTAATGCCGGTACATATGTGCGGCAGTATGGCCGATATTGATGCACTCAAACAGTTATGCGATGAACATCAACTGATCTTATTGGAAGATGCCTGCCAGAGTATCGGCGCCACGTATAAAGGACAATCAGTAGGCACCATTGGCCACGCTGGTACTTTCTCTTTTGATTTTGTAAAAACCATCACCTGTGCTGAAGGTGGTGTGGTGATGACCAACAACGAAGAGCTATATGTAAAGAGCGATGGATACACCGATCATGGTCATGATCATAAAGGCGTCGACCGCGGTGCAGATATGCATCCGTTCATTGGATACAATTACCGTATCAGCGAACTGCATGCAGCAGTGGGGCTGGCACAGATCAGGAAATTAGATATGTTCCTGGCTATTCAAAGAAAAAATTACCGGCAACTGCGTTCGTACCTGGAGCAGGTGCCCGAGGTAAGTTTCCGTGAGATACCTGATCCTGCAGGTGATAGCTGCACTTTCCTGAGTTGGTTCCTGCCTACAGAGGCACTGACAAAGGCATTTGTAGCAGAGATGAAAGAACAGGGAATATTGCCGGGTAATTTTTACTGGTATGCCAACAATTGGCACTATATCAGCAACTGGGACCATCTGAAACATGCAACCACACTCAATAACCTGAATGATGGTCAGAAAGCCGCATTACTTAAACTGAAAGAAACAAAGTTCCCTGTAAGCGATGCAATTATGAGTCGTTGTATATCTACAGCTATCACTTTATTGTGGACCGACGAGCAGATCAAAGAGAAAGGAGAGAAAATGGTTACTGCTATCAGAAAAGTACTAAGCATGTAAACAGTCGGATCGTAATTTAGTATGTGAACTTTCACAGTGGATACGTAAAAAAAGAATCTTCTTTTTTTACGCAGGTATTTTGGGGTCATTGAAATAGCTTCTTCTGTTTCGGCCCCTTTTTTGACACAAAAGAAGAGCAATTCACTTTACCCAAACAAATAAGCCTCAAACCTAATAACCTTCTGGCTAAATAGCAATGCTCCAATGGGCAACGGATAACCTCCTTTTATTAATAATATCAATATCATTACCGTGTACATGACAAACGGAAATGTGTGAATGATATAACTTTTTTCTAAAGTTGTGTAACACTTGCCACAATTAAGAGACTCACCTTTGTTGGTTGTAAATTAATTTGCACACACCCAAAGAAATCGTAAAAAACCTAACTGAATTAAAAGTAACTGGAACGAGGCAAGAGAGAGACTGAAACAAGACTAATTAAATTTTATCAAAAATAGACCAATCAATTTTAACAATGACAGCATCTGCATTGTTAACAGGTGCCATCTTAACAAGTTGTAATACTCATGCCGAGAAATTAGAAAATGCGCAAAACGATGTTATAGAGGCAAATAAGGATTTAAATAAAGCCAACAAAGAATACCTGGGGGATATGAGAAATTACAAGAAAGAAACGGCTGACAAGATTGCGGCTAACGACAAAAGCATAGCTGAGCTTAAAGCAAGAGTAGAGTATGAAAAAAAAGAAGCCAAAGTTGATTACAAAAAGAAGATAGCTGAACTGGAACAAGGAAACAGTGGCATGAAAAGAGAATGAATGATTACAAGGCAGAAGGGAAAGAGAAATGGGAAATATTCAAAGCAGAATTTAGTCACGATATGGATGGAATTGGTAAAACATTTAAAGATGTAACAGTTAAAAACGTCAAATGATATATTAAAAAGTCAGCAAGATTCAACTGATTATTTTATTGTAAACAATTTAAAAACAAAAATCATGAACTCTGGTAAAGTATTGTTTTGTGTATTGGCAGGCGTTGCAGCTGGTGCATTAATAGGTGTGTTATTCTCACCCGAAAAGGGTTCCATTACCCGAAAAAAAATCTCTAAAAAAGGAGATGATTATGTAGATGATTTGAAAGAAAAATTCGAAGACTTTATTGAAGAGATAAAAAAGAATGTTGAAACAGGCAAAGACAAAGTGAATAGGTTTTTGGAAAATGAAACAGCTAAGGTAGATAAGTCTGAAGCAACCTAATCATTTCGAAAAGTGAGATCTACAGGAAAGGGAAAATTCAATGGCCGGAATGCTTGCATCCCGACTGTTATTACTAAAAATTACTAAATGGAAGCTAAAGAAAATTTGATCGAACCTCTTTTGGAAAGAGTCGAGGAGTATAGCAAAACAAGTCTTGAATTACTTAAACTAAAATGTCTGGATAAAACAGCAGATGTTACGTCCACGCTAATTTCCCATTTATTGTCAATAATGGTCTTTTCTCTTTTTGCACTCACTTTAAATATAGCTATTGCGCTATGGCTCGGTGATCTGCTTGGGAAGAACTATTACGGGTTCTTAATAGTTGCTTCATTCTATGGTCTTATCGGAATTATTTTATTTTTCATTCATCCGTTAATCAAAACACGTGTAAACAATTCGATCATTACAAAAATGCTTAACTAATATTTCATGCAAAAAATTACAACCGTAGCGGGTCTGAAAAACGCTATTGAACATTTAGAATATAAGCAAGCCAACGAATGGCCTTTGCTAAAAGATCAATTTCTTACTACTTGTGAAAGCTTAAAACTTATCAATATCATTAAGAGCACATTCAAAGAGGCGGTTTCAGCGTCTGATTTAAAGACAAATGCTGTCAATGCTGTTATTGGTTTGACAACAGGATTTGCCGCCAAAATATTGCTTATAGGGAAGACACATAATCTTTTGACAAAATTGCTTGGAATCATCATAGAAATGGTTGTTGCAAATAAAGTTGTGAAAAATGTTGATGGAATTAAATCAATAGGGGGTACCATCCTGAAAAAAATAGTTAATCAACGCGATAGCTCAGAAAAAGCATAATGGATATTTCTTTTTAAATACCCAAACTATTTTTAATATATCAAAAATGTCAATCGATTTAAAAGAAACGGGTAAAGCAGCATCAGAAAAGGTGATCAAGCCTTCAGCAAATCCTTATACCAAATTGGTAAAAGGTTTTTTTGAGGCAGTTGCCCAATTAACGATGTTCACTTTTCGTTTTTTCAGGGAGGTAGTTAAACCGCCATACGAGTTCAATGAACTTGTTAAACAATCGTATTCAATAGGTTATAAGTCATTCCCGTTAGTAGTTATTACAGGATTCATTATGGGACTTGTATTAACAATACAAGCCCGGCCGGGGCTTGCTGAATTTGGAGCGGAATCATGGTTGCCTGCAATGGTGGCTGTTTCAATCATCCGGGAAATTGGCCCCGTTATCACCGCCTTAATATTTGCAGGGAAAGTGGGATCAGGTATTGGAGCAGAATTGGCCTCCATGAAAGTAACCGAACAGATTGATGCAATGGAGGTTTCAGGAATAAATCCATTTAAATATATAGTTGTTACACGGATTGTATCCGCCACTTTATTGCTGCCTTTGTTAGTAGTCCTTGCTGATGCCATTTCCTTATACGGTGCATATATTGGAGTTAATCTAAAAGGAGACGTCAGTTTTTATCTGTTCTTTTTGCAGGTCTTTGATAAACTTTCCTTCACAGATGTCTTTCCGGCCGTCATTAAAACATTCTTCTTTGGGTTTGCAGTTGGACTAATTGGTTGTTATAAAGGGTATAACGCTAACAAGGGAACTGAAGGAGTTGGAGAGGCTGCCAACTCTGCTGTTGTCCTTGGATCATTATCTGTATTCATTCTTGATATGATAGCAGTTCAAATAACCAGTCTATTTATTTAATTCAAATGGAAACAATTGTTGCAGAAATAGAACACTTAGAAAAATCATTTGGCAACAACAGCGTGCTGAAAGACATCAATTTAAAAATTGAAAAGGGAGAAAACCTTGTCGTATTCGGCAAATCAGGAAGCGGCAAATCTGTACTTATAAAATGCCTTGTTGGTTTAATAGAACCGGATGGTGGTAAGGTTATTTTACTTGGTAAAAATATCCTCGACTTAAAAAGCGAAGAATTGAACCTGCTGAGAAAAAAAGTTGGGTTTCTGTTCCAAAGTGCGGCCTTATACGACTCTATGACTGTGAAAGAAAATCTAGAATTTCCACTTCGTTATTTAAAGACGAAGCCAAAAGACGAAATAGAAGCATTAGTTATAGAAGCATTGGAGAATGTTGGACTTGAAGATGCTATTGATAAAATGCCATCTGAACTTTCAGGAGGTATGAGAAAGCGGGTTGGTCTTGCTCGTACGTTGATACTAAAGCCGGAAATAATACTTTATGACGAACCCACAACTGGCTTGGACCCTATAACATCAAAAGAAATAAGTAAGCTGATTTTGGACGTACAAAAAAAGTACAATACAGCTGCCATTATTATCACACATGACGTTGAATGTGCACGCGTTACCGCAAATCGCATGATAATAATTAAAGACGGGACATTCGTTGCCGAAGGAACTTTTAAGGAATTATCAGAATCAGAAGATGAATGGGTACGCTCATTCTTCAAATGACGTTAAAAAATAAAATTATGAAAAAGACAACGGGCAATAAAATAAGGCTTGGAATATTTGTTTCCGTCAGTATTATCCTGTTTATTGCCGGGATCTATTTTATTGGCCGGAGACAGCAGTTATTCAGCAGGACATTTCATGTAAGTGGGATATTTAAAGATATAAGCGGACTTCAGGTTGGGAATAATGTACGTTTTTCCGGTATTAATGTTGGTGTCATTGAAAACATTCAACAAATAACGGATTCAACTGTAATAGTGGATATGTTGATTGATGAGCACACAAGAAAGTTCATTAAAAAAAATGCAAAAGCAATAATCGGTTCCGATGGACTGATGGGGAACAAAATTTTGTTAATCATTCCAGGAGTACCCGGCAAACAAGAAATAGCGGATAACGACATTATTGAAACGACCCGGCCCGTGAATCTGGACGATATTTTACTAAAAATAAAAGAGGCCAGTGACAATGCGGCAAATATTACCGGTGACCTTTCTGTTATCATGGAGAATATACGTGAAGGGAAAGGAACTATAGGGAAATTATTTATGGATAACGGATTCGCTCAAAACGTAGATGAAGCTCTTGTCAATATTAAACAAGGCGCAGGTGGTTTCAAACAAAATATGGATGCAGCAAGTCACAATTTTCTTTTAAGAGGGTTCTTCAAGAAGAAGAAAGAAAAGGATAAGCAATAAAAAAAGTATAAATGACGCGATATTATTTAAAGTTAAAATTGTTAATTTTCCTGCCCCTCTACAAAAGTTGACCTGATAGTAGTATTTTTCCTTTCCAGTTTATTTACATAATCAAGACTGCCTAACCGTATCCTAAATGGTATTTTGGTAAGTTTATCTATTTGCAGTTCTTTTTTGCAGAAGAAAGGAAGATTTTTGCTGTAAAAGTTTTCGGGTAGTAACCTAACCGGTGTGTTTTTAAAACTATCAACCGATTTTTGTTTGTTGATATTCAATAGTTTTGCCTGCTGCGCATGGGTTGCAGGGTAGGCAATTAGTAATAAATTCACAAACAAACAAATTCGTTTCACTGATCGGTTGCTTTCATTTGTGTGTAAATTTACAGCGTTTAAAAGGAATTTAGGATGGCTGATTTAGGATGTAGGATTTGGTGATGTAGGATGTGAAATAGTATTTTCTATACCCTACATCATCAAATCAGCCATCAGCCATCATCAAATCCTACATTGCTAGTTATGTCGTTAAGTCAATCATTACAGCAGAAGTTACTACAGAAACTGTCGCCACAGCAGATACAGTTAATGAAGCTGTTGCAGGTGCCTACTGCTAACCTGGAAGAACGGATCAAGGAGGAACTGGAAGAGAACCCGGCATTGGAAATGGATGAAGAGGGACATGAAGATGAATATGGGGATGATATACAGGAGGAGTTTGATAATGGATCGGATGATGACCTTGACCCCGATGGCAGTGCAGAGGATTATGACAATGTCGATATCAGCGAGTATGTAGCGGATGATGACGGGGAGATTGCTGATTATAAACTGAGAGATGACAATTATCCTGAAATGGATGATCAGAAAGTGATCCCTATCAAAGTGGAAACAAGCTTTCATGATTTGTTATTAGATCAGTTGGGTATGCTTAAATTAGACGAACGGAGCTACAGGATAGCGGAACAGGTTGTAGGGAGCCTTGACGATGATGGTTATTTGCGCAGGGAGCTTTCTTCTATTGCAGATGACCTCGCATTCAGGCAAGGGCTGTCAGTAGAGGAGAACGAGATTGAAAACATTATCCGGCAGATACAGCAATTTGATCCGCCCGGTATCTGTGCCAGGGATTTGAAAGAATGTTTATTACTGCAGCTCAAACGAAAATTAACTGAAGGTAAAAGTGTAGCGCTCGCCGTACAAATATTAGGCAAATACTTTGATGAGTTTACTAAGAAGCACTACGAAAAAATACAACGAAGTCTGAACCTTACAGATGAACAGCTCAGGGATGTGATCGGACAGATCATCAAGCTCAATCCAAAGCCCGGGGGAAATATTGGTGAGATCAATAAAGCGGAGAGTTATATTGTTCCTGATTTTTTTGTACTCAACAGCAATGGTAAATTGGAACTGACGCTGAATGCCAAGAATGCACCCGATCTGCGCATCAGCGAAGGTTACCGCGACATGCTGAAAGACTATGACAAAGGAAGCAAAAAAGATAAACGGCAAAAAGAAGCAGTGCTGTTCATCAAACAAAAAATAGATGCTGCGAAATGGTTTATTGACATGATCAAACAGCGGCAGGATACCCTGATCAGCACCATGAGCGCCATCATGAAACACCAGCGGGAGTTCTTCCTTACCGGCGATGAAACCACCATGAAGCCGATGATCCTGAAAGACATTGCGGAACTTACGGGATTAGACATTTCTACCGTTAGCCGGGTGGCCAACAGTAAATTTGTACAAACAGAATTCGGCACCTACCGCCTGAAATTTTTCTTCAGTGAATCTTTAAGCACCGATAGCGGCGAGGAAGTGAGTACGAGGGAAGTGAAGAAAATCCTGAGCGACCTGATAGAAGGAGAAGACAAGCGCAAACCCCTGAGCGATGAACTGCTCACCGATATGCTGCAGGAAAAAGGCTATAATATCGCCAGGAGAACCGTGGCCAAATACAGGGAACAGCTGAATACACCTGTGGCAAGGCTGCGGAAGGAATTATAGGATTGTGCACAATAATTGGCAGGGAAAAGCGTTTTATATATAAAATCTACAGGGTTTTGTATATTTTCGCTGGCAGTACCAGCAAGTACATATCCTATAAAAAACCACTGTGAAAAAAAGAAAATTACACATTCTTTCTTTACTGTTTATTATACTGTGTATGGCTGCGCAAACAGCCACTGCCCAATCATCTGCTCCCTGTTCAACTTTTATCCGCCAGAAAGATACGACCATTTGTCCCGGTGCAAGTGTTGCACTTGACCTCTTAGACCTTCCTAAAAAAGATAGTCTTTTACCCGGTGTATGGAAATTACTGATCAAAGGAAACGCCATTGATAGCGTTCTGTTCAATATCAAACCCTTTGGTTACGACAAAGCCAACCAGTACCTGTATTCCATCATTCATCAGAAAATAATACGTTTCGATTTAAAGAACAACAGTGTATCGGCCATCACAGCAACCAACTGGCCGGGCGATTATACAGAATTTACTTACGATTACTCCAATAAGCGATTGTTGTGCTGGCGCGGCGGGCGCGACTCAGTCTATGCCATACCCGATGCCGGAGGCAGCTGGGCAGCCATCGGCGGGGGAGCCATCGACAGGGAATGTTATGGTTCCTCTGTTTACTGGAATCCTATTACAAAACGAGCGGGTTTATACGGCGGCTATGGTTTCAACCAAGTAAAAAGCTGGATCTATGAAAATGATCTTACAGGGTGGTATCAAAAGAAACCGAATCCGCTGATTGATTCAACCCCACCCAAAGGCGGGAATATTGTAAGCACTAATGGTGATGGCACAAAACTTTACCTGTTTTCAGGGCAGGGTAATTATACCGGGGATGAACTGGCCAATACCTGTACCCTGGGAAGCCCCTGGGCTACTGCCAACGGCATGTACTGCTGGCTGAGGGATCTTTGGGAGCTTGACCTGACGACCTATAAGTTTCAAAACATACTACCGGTCAATAACCAATCCATCCAATACGAAGGAGCGCTTGTCAATTATTACGACAAGGCACGCTTTTATTTATTTGGCGGATATCAGCCAACAAATAATTACACAGCAAACCAAAACCTCCCCAACACCAATAAGACCTTTTACTTCCGCCGCGGTGTGGACAGCGGGTTTGTAGCATTTTATGGGGAGGGGGATGTGCCGCCGGCGATGCCCACCACCAAGTTAAATAACTATGCTTACTATGACCCCGTGGGCAAAAGGATGATCTGGGCAAGATTTGATGGCATATGGGCGTATTACCCCGATACAACATTGGTTCCTTCTACCTTTAAATCCATCTTATGGTCAACCGGTGATACAACCTCTTCCATTACAGTGAAACCGGCCCAGACAACCGTTTACAAAGTAACGCGGACAGTTGGCAGTACTGTTTGCAAGGACAGTGTTACCATTACCGTAAGCAATATGAAGACGTCTCTTCAAGGTAATTTGAATATATGCGGCGATACAACGCGGTTAGACGCTGGCGCCGGTTTCAATGCCTATTTATGGGGTACAGGTGATACCACGCAAACCATCCCGGTGAAACAAAATGGCACTTATACCGTTAAGGTAACAAAGGGTGTTTGTACGCTGAACGATACCAGTAAAGTTCAGTTTGCACTACCGGTTAAAGATTTCATTGCTGGCGTGCAAAAAGATACGGTTTGTGCCGGCGATGCAGATTCTCTTTATGTCATAACGCCGCAGGCAGGTATCACATATTCCTGGTATGTCCCGGGCAATGCAACTGTTATCAATACGGGCAGCTATTACTTAGCAAAAAATGTTGCGAAAGATATTGCCTACATTATCAATGCAACCAGTACCCCAACAGGCGTGTGCCCGTCAAAAAGCGCCAACACCCGTATTAATGTAAGGGTAAAACTATCTTCGCCGGTTATTCACGCCGATTCAATCGGCCTGGCAACAATCGTCTTCAAATGGGATCCGGTGCCCGGCACCATAGGTTATCTTGTTAGTTTGGATGGTGGAAATACTTATGTAAATCCAGCGGGTGGTCCCCAGGGTCTGACACAAACGATCACGGGTTTATCTCCTAATAAAACCGTTGGCATTGCAGTTAAAGCAGTCGGCGCTTATTCCTGCCAGACAAGCGATACCAGCCAGGCCAGGGCCACTACACTGAACCCCTTTGGTGATGGTATTTATGTGCCCAATGCCTTTACACCCAACGGAGACGGGGTCAATGATGTATTGCTTGTGTATGCTACTGCCATTGCATCTGTCAGGCTCATGGTCTATAACCAATGGGGTGCACTGTTGTTTACGTCTACAGATATTACAAAAGGATGGGATGGTACCTATAAAGGAGAAAAAGCGCCTGCCGGTATTTATGTATATGCTTTGGAAGCCATTATGCAGGATGGAAAAAGGGTGACCAAAAGCGGGTCATTTAGTTTGATAAGATAACAGCATCACTGTTCAGCTGATAACAAACATGGTCATAAATAAATGAAATGCGTAAATTTTTTTTATTAGTAGTTATCATCCTGCTGGTATCCGCAAATCACCTGCGGGCCCAGGTAGACGCGCATTTTACCCAATACTATGCGTATCCTTTATGGCTTAACCCTGCTTTCACGGGTGCCATAGATGGCAGTTACCGGGTTACAGCCAATTACAGGCGCCAGGTACCCGGTATCGTTTCTCCTTTTACCACGCAGGGTGTAACAGGTGATATGGCGCTGCCTAAAAATTTTGGCCTGGGACTTACTATACTAAACCAGGTAACAGGTGACAGGAGTTATCGTTATACAAACGGGTACCTGTCCCTTTCTTACCAGGTACGTCTTACACAGTACAAAGTATTAAGGGCCGGATTTCAGTTAGGGATGTTAAACAGGACGGTAGACCCTAACAAACTGCAATATGGCAATCAATTTAATCCTGTGATCGGGTATGATCCGTCCATCCCTTCCAATGAAATATTTGCATACAAGTCTGCCACATCACTGGATGGCAGTGTGGGTATCCTGTATTTTGACGGCGATCCATCCAAATCTTTCAATCCATTCATAGGAATCAGCCTGTATCATCCAACCCAGCCTAACAGCAAGTTCCTTTCAAGCAATAATGATAATAAAGTGCCCATGCGGTATTCGATCCATGGGGGTATACGTTTGCAACTGAGCGAAAGAGCGGAACTGATTCCACATGCTATTTACATGCGTCAGGGCAATGCCGATGAAATAGCAGGAGGCGCAGCCATCAACCTTAAGATAGACGGTGACAAAGACCTGATAGCAGGAGGTACCTATCGTTTCAATGATGCAGTAGCGCCCAGCCTGGGTTTGCGTTTTAACGGACTTACGATCGGGCTGAGCTATGATATCAATGTTTCACAGTTCAAAACGGTGTCTTCCAGCAACGGCGGATACGAATTATCGATCAGTTTTACCAATCACAAGAAAACACCAGATACGAAGTTTATATGCCCAAGATTATAAAGAAATACGATCCTGTTTTTTTTACGCTGATCCTGTTGGCGGCTTTATCGATGCCGGCTGGTAGCTATGCCCAGGGTGCAAGAAAGATGGAGCGAAGGGCTGATGAGAGTTTTAAGAACAAAGCGTATTATAATGCTGCAAAATTGTATGCATCGCTCCTGTATGATAGCGCTGCATTAACAACAACACCTGACCTCCTGTACCCTTACCAGCCAGCTAACCATGGCCATTCTGCAAAAGTAAGGTCTTCTCACCGTGCTACTGTTCTTTACCAGCTGGCAGAATCATATAGGCTTTGTTATCATTATAAAGAAGCGCTTGCGCCATATGAACAATACCTTGCTTCGCAGGACACAAAGTTTCCTTTAGCCCGTTTATGGTATGGCAATTGTTTGATTGCTGATAATGAACCTGAAAAAGCGATTGCAGCGTTCACCCTGTTTTTAAAAAACTATAAAAAAGAGGATGGATACACACAAAGCGCCAAACTGGGAATCGCCAGCGGTCATTTTATCATAAAAAATAAATCATTACGCCCTCAGGCTGCGATCGTCAGGCTGGCTGCTGCTGTTTCTGCGGATGGTTCCAATTTTGGGTTAGATAAAATTAATGACAGCTCCTTCTGGTTCAGCACATCGCGACATGAACGCAATAAGCAGAACGAAACAATATATCCTGTAAGACTCTATTCAGGCAAATTCAATTCCGGCCAGGTTGAAAAGATTGCAGCCCTCGCTGTAAAAGACATGAATACAGGAGCTTCCTCCCTGTCGGCAGATGGGCTGACACTTTATTTTACCGGCTGGAAAGACAATGTAAAATTACCAGGGACATATACCATCTTTTACATGAAACGGGCGGCTGTTGATTCGTCGTGGAGTACGCCTGTTGCCTTGCCGGATCCTGTTAATGTAACAGGGTTCAATTCGAGGCAGCCTTTTATTACAAAGGATAACAGCTATTTATTCTTTTCGTCTGACCGGCCGGGTGGTAGTGGCCAATATGATATATGGATGGTGCAAATGAACGGAAGGCAACCGGTGAGCGCCGCTTCAAACCTCGGCAATACTGTCAATACGATGGCCGAGGAAGCTTCTCCTTTTTACGATGCAGATTCAAGCTGCCTGTATTTCAGCTCGGATGGGAGAGAGGGTATGGGGGGAATGGATATTTATAAAGTCAGCGGGAATCCCGGTGCTAATCAATGGTCTGCCAATGTCACCAACCTGGGATACCCGTATAATTCTGTAAAAAACGATTTATATTTCAGTAAGGATGCACGCTCAGATACAACCTATCTCAGTTCCGACAGGTCTTCTTCCTGCTGTCTCGAATTATTCAAGGCTGTCCGGTTACCGTATAAAGATACGACAGCAGCAAAAGACTCCGTCCTCATCAATATGGCCGCCATTCAAAGCAAGCGTTTACAGGATTCACTCAACTCAGTTGCTGAAGACGAACGGATACGCAAACGGTTAATGGATTCGATTAATGAAATCACTGTTCAAAGGGCCTACATCAATTATAATTTTGCCAGCACCCGGATAAGAAGAACAGACCATGCACAACTAAATACGATGGTAAGGATGATGAAAAATAATCCGACCCTGAATATATTAGTGGCTTCTTTCACTGATTGTATCGGCACACAATCAAATAATATCCGGTTGTCGCGGAGAAGATCTGAGTCGGTAGAAGCTTATTTATTAGAGAAAGGAATAGATGCATCAAGAATTAATATTGATTTCTTTGGGAAAAAGCATTTTATTATGCCCTGCCGGGAAGATAGCTCCTATGACCAGGATAAACAGATTGCCAACAGGCGGTCAGATCTGGTCCTGACAACAGAGAAAAAGCCCAAATGGCGCCCATCAGGTAAAGAATTGGATATTAAAGAAGTAGCAGTTGGCGTTACTGATGCAATGAATAGTACAGCGGCCCAAAGTATCGGTGATCGTTTAGATGCAGCTAAAAAGCCGGTATCAGGCAATAATAATACAAGTGATGATAATACCGCTGATAAAAAGCGTTCACTTGCTGTTAGCCAGCCTCAGAAGAACCGGCTTACTAATAAGCTATACAGTACTGAAGCAGCAGATAACAATAAAAGGAAACAGGTTACTGCGAGGAACCTGCAACAGGAAAAAGCGCAACCAGTTACCGCGGTAGTTCCTGATTCAGCCAAGAAAGTCATTACCCGCAGAAGTGCCGATGTATTGCCTGATAAAATGGCTATTACTGAATTATTAGACTTTACGCCAAGACTGAAAGCGCCGGATGTTGTGGCAGAAATGACCAAAAGAATTCCAAGGAAACCATTATACTTATACTCCACTTCTGATTCAGTAAATATAGAACTGTATGACAACGGAGTATTTGATTATGATTCGGTTTCGGTGATATATAATAAGAAATTAATTGTATATAAGCAACTCTTACAGGTAAATAAACCAATCAGCTTCTATGTAAAATTAGATAGTGATCAAAGTAAGAATGAAATGATTTTCTTTGCAGAGAATCTGGGACTGACACCACCTAATTCAGCGTTGATGGTCATAACCGACGGAGAGAACAAACGTACCGAAGTCAATGTTGCGAGCGACCTGGATCATAATACGGTGGTCTATTTTATCAAAGTAAAAAAATAAAGCGGCGGGTTTTCAGTAAGCACCAACTGGAAGTCCACACAGCAAATTGTATTATTTATGGATCACACACCAGGCATAGTCTCCGCGAAGTACCCGTTGCTGCTGACGATACCAGCCAGGATCATTTCTTATCTTTTTCACCCTTTGTTCATCCCTACCTATGTCTTTCTTTTTCTTGTCAACCGGTTCCCTTATGAGTTTGCGGGGATCACTGAATGGCAATTAAAAATGCGGATCTTTGGCTTATTCTGGATCACAGCTTTTTTTCCTGCTTTCGCTGTATTTTTGCTGTGGCGCTTAAAGTTCAGCGAAAGTATTTTTCTGCGTACAAAAAAAGAACGCATTGTTCCTTATATCATTACAATGTTCTTTTATTGGTGGATGTATTACCTCAGCCGCAATTTTACAGACCAGCCGCAGGTATTGAAGTTCTTTTACATGGGTATTTTCATTGCGACTGTATTTGGCCTGATCATCAATAATTATAACAAGATCAGTTTACATGCCATGGGCGCCGGAGGAGCAGCGGCTGCTATTATTTTGTTTGCTTTTTATTACCAGGTACCGTTGGGGCTGCCCATCAGCATTGCTGTATTAATTACAGGCCTGGTATGTACCAGCCGGCTGCTGGTAAGTGATCATACCAATAAAGAAATATACATGGGCTTATTGGTTGGCGCAGGCTGCCAGGCAGGCGCTTATTTTGTTGCCATGTAGTAATTTAGAAACGAACGCACCTTATTTTATCCAGTGTAGAGCTCCTGATCTTCAGAAAGTCGCGATAGGTGGCTGTCAGTTCCAATCCGCCGCGCCAGTTTGATGCTACACGTAGTTTGGAGATATTGATATCGTAACTTATCCCGATACTAAAGTGTTCAAACTCCATTTTTACCGTTGGTATCACTGCGTCTCCCCATCTTAAAAAGCTGCCAATATAAAAGATATCAGGTTCATTGTTGTCGTACTCTTTGATATTCATGCCATATAGCACGCCGCCTAATAATTGCTTACTGTTGCGCTGGGTAAAGTAATCAACGAATGCCATCACATGGCCCCGCTCGCCCGAAGGGCAATTGATACCAAGGTTGAATGCAAGCTTAGGAGAGAGAAAATCGTCTACTCTTCCGGTTACCGATTTGATCGTTGGATTGGTAACATGTGCCAGTCCTGCTGCCAGGTAAAGTTTTGCCTTATTCTGAAAGGAGGTACTGAAACAAAGGCCGGTTGTGAGATCCCAGTAGGAATAGCCTGTAGCTGTAATAGTTTGGGAAGTTGGATTGGAAGAACTATAGCCATCACGGTATTGATCACCAAGTTTCAATTGTGAAGCGTCGAACTGGCTGGAAACGGGTCCACCCATGAATGCAACTGATAAATAAGTATCACTGTTTTCACTCAGCGATTTATGAAAATTGATCGCAGGCAGGAACTGTGTTCTTCTTAAGCGAAGGTCGCCGGCGCCATCTAAGCTCATCTGCGAACCAATGGTAAGTACATCATTCTTTGAACCAACAGGTAATTTGTATTCCACACTCAGGGAAGTCGTGCGATAAGGAACGGTAACACTTCCCCATTGATCGCGATGCGCCATAGCTACTCGGATATCACCCGTGAAAACACCAGCCAGTGCAGGATTGCGCAATAAGGGCTGTTCATAAAATTGCGAAAAAGTAAAATCCTGAGCATTCCCCTGTACACCTAACCATA
>JBHAFM010000168.1:0-23266 GCA_041856175.1 Sediminibacterium sp. | reverse complement strand
GATGGTCCTACCCTGCTGGAAATAAAAACATACCGTTACAAAGGCCACTCTATCTCCGACCCGCAGAAATACCGCTCCAAGGAAGAAGTGGACGAATACAAAGACCAGGATCCTATCAATAAAGTAAGAACCACTATCCTTACGAATGCTTATGCTACAGAAGCCGACCTCGCAGCCATAGACAGCCGCATCGGTGCCGTGGTTGAAGCCAGTGTAAAATTTGCCGAAGAAAGCCCATGGCCCGATGACAGTGAAGTATTAAAGGATGTGTACATCGATAAGGAATATCCGTTTATTGTTGACTAATTATTAAAACCTGCCCTAATTATAACTCCCATGAGTGATCAACACGAAGTGACAACTGAACATCATCATGCCCCGCTTACAAGAGTGGAAGGCACCTGGCAACGCATTCAAAAGCCCCTGCTTACTGCTGTAGTTGCAGTTGCTGTGGTTGTTGGTGGCTGGTTTGCTTACCAGCAATACATTGTAAAACCCAAGGAAGAAAAAGCCGCTGATGCGTTTTTTAAAGCCCAGCAGTATTTTGCAATGGATTCTCTTAATCTCGCTTTAAATGGTGATGGCCAGAACAGGGGCGTACTGTACATAATTAAAACCTACAGTGGCACCAAAGCCGCCAACCTGGCGCATTATTATGCAGGCGTGAGTTACCTGAAACTGGGCGATTTTAATAACGCGGTGAAATACCTGAAGGACTTCTCCACCGATGCCAAACAAATACAGTTGGTGGCTTATGGTTGCTTAGGCGATGCTTATGCCGAGCTGAATAAAAAAGAAGATGCGGTTACTTATTACAAGAAAGCGGCCACTACTTTTGAATCGGATGAGAACAGCTCTGCCGAATACCTGTTCCGTGCCGCTTTGCTGGAAGAAACAATCGGTAGAACACAGGAAGCATTAGAACTCTACAAAACACTAAAAGAAAAATTCCCTAAAACAGATAAAGGTTTCCAGGCCGATAAATACATTTATCGTTTGGGCATTGAAAAAAATGACCTCAGTGTAAAATAATGGCAACACAAGGAAATACCGCATTAAACAAAGGCATCCCTGCAATGAAGGATGCCTTTGTAGTTATAGTCAAAACAGAATGGAACGCCGCTATTGTTAACAAGTTGGAAGCCGGCGTAAAAAAGATATTCAAAGCACAAGGCATAAAACTCAAAGTACTGACCGTTCCCGGTGCGTTTGAAATACCTTTTGCCGTAAAGAACCATTATGCATATTGTGAAACACCGCCTGATGCCTATATTACGCTCGGCACCATCATCAGAGGCGATACCCCGCATTTTGATTATGTGTGTAAAGCAGTTACTGATGGGGTAGTTCAATTAAATCTTTCCCTGGACGTGCCTGTTATATTTGGGGTGTTGACGGTTGATAACGAACAGCAGGCCAAAGAACGCATTGGTGGCAAACATGGCCATAAAGGTGAAGAAGCCGCCATCACTGCCCTAAAAATGATCGAGCTCAACAGAAAATTAAAATAAACAACTGCCGCTTTCATGAATGTTCAGCTTTTTGTCCCCTGTTTTGTAGACCAGCTTTATCCCCAGGTGGCTTTCAATATGGTAAAAGTGCTGGAGAAAGTTGGGTGTCATGTTACTTACAACAGTAACCAGACCTGCTGCGGTCAGCCTGCGTTCAATGCGGGTTTTTGGGGCGAAGCAAAAGATGTCTGTACCAAATTCATGAAGGATTTTGAAGGCTCAGACTATATTGTTGCGCCCAGCGCCAGTTGCGTCGGGTTCGTTAAAAATTATTACAGCAAACTGTTTGAAAATACTGCACATAGCACCCTTGCAAAGAAAACAGGTGGTCGCGCCCATGAATTATCAGACTTCTTAGTCAATGTGCTGAAGATAGATGATATCGGCGCCAGTTTTACGGGCAAAGCCACTTATCACGACAGTTGCGCAGCGCTTCGTGAATGTAAGATCAAACAGGAACCGCGGCAATTGCTCAGCAGGGTAAAAGGCCTGGAACTGGTAGAAATGAATGATGTGGAAACCTGCTGTGGTTTCGGCGGAACCTTTGCTGTAAAATTTGAACCCATCAGTATCGCAATGGGCGACCAGAAAATAACCAATGCAGTTGCTACTGAGGCTGAGTATCTTATCAGTACCGACATGAGCTGTCTCATGCATATTGATGGCTGCAACAAACACAAACATGCCGGGCTGAAAGTGTTGCACCTGGCAGATGTGCTGGCGAGTGGATGGTAATCACTTTTAATTAACCTAAGTCTTATGAACTACTGGCTCATCAAATCAGAACCCGTTAAATACAGTTGGGAACAATTTGAAAAAGACGGGCAAACCTTTTGGGACGGCGTACGTAATTATGCTGCGCGTAATAACCTGCGTGCCATGAAAAAAGGTGATCTCGCCTTCTGGTACCACAGTAATGAAGGCATGGAAATAGTAGGCATCGCCAAAGTAGTCAGGGAAGCCTACCAGGATCCTACTACCACAGATGAAGCATGGCTGGCAGTGGATTTCAAGCCACATAAAAAGCTAAAGAAACCAGTTAGTCTTGTACAGATCAAAGCCGATAAAAGGTTGACTGATATGGCCCTGGTAAGATTGGGCAGATTATCAGTGCAACCTGTTACTGCGGCGGAATGGGATATTGTCATGGAGCTTGCCAAGTGATCATGACACATAAATGACAAAACCACGTTCATTCAGCTTTTTATAAAAGTTATCAAAATTAAAATTGGGATCATTGGGGTAAAGAAATACGTTTGTAGACAAATCCCTTAGCCGCCTCTTTTTCAAAAAGCTGGTAGTCCTTTGCACGTATTACAAACACTTTCTTTTGGTTATTGGCGGGAGGAAATATCCCGGAAAAAATCAGTCAGGTCAAGATGCAGCGAATGAACAATATTCATCAATACAGGTAGCGACGGAACGGTTCTGTTATTCTCTATCTGAATCAAAATATCTTCCTGCATGTGCTACTGGTTTCCGGCAATAAATGTATCGAACTTACTTTACAGTTGTTCTGGCCATTCAGTATGGAAGACGCCCGGCTTATCAATCCGCTGGTAAGTGTGCGCACCAAAGGAATCCCGCTGTGCCTGGATCAGGTTGGTGGGCATACGTTCGCTGCAATAGGTGTCAAAATAAGCCAGCGCGCTCATCATGCCCGGCACAGGTATCCTGGCAGCAATGGCTGCGCTTATGATATTACGCAGGTGTTCTTCTTTATTCTTTAACAGGATGGCTATATCCTTATCTAATAATAAGTTTGGCAGCTTAGGATTCTTATCAAATGCCTGGGCAAAATTGACCAGCAGCGTTGAACGGATAATACATCCTGCTTTCCATACCCGTACAACCGATGGAAGCGGGATATTCATGGATAATTCACCCGATGCTTTTGTGAGCATACTCAACCCCTGTGCATAAGCGATCACAAAACAAAAAGCCAATGCCTCTTCCATATCCTTTACCAGGGCCTCGGCAGGATAGCTGAGATGATCGGATACTGGTACGTAAAGTTTTGACGCCTCGGTTCTTTCTTCTTTATAGACCGACAAATTCCTTGCAGCCACTGCAGCATCAATAGTAGGAATGGCTACCGGCAGGTTTGAAGCCTCCTGGGAAGTCCATTTGCCCGTACCTTTCGAACCGGCCTGGTCAAGGATAAGGTCCACTAAAAACGCATCACTCCCTTCCTCCTTCTTTTGGAAGATCCCCGAGGTGATACCAATTAAAAACGACTGTAACTGGCCCTGGTTCCATTGATGAAAGATATTGTATAATGCTTCGTTGCCTAAACCTGCTCCCCGTTTCAGGATATCATATACTTCACTGATCATTTGCATCATGGCGTATTCAATACCGTTGTGCACCATTTTTACGTAATGACCGGCGGCCCCATTGCCCATGTAAGCAACACAGGGAACATCTCCTGACTTGGCAGCTACTGCTTCCAGCACAGGTTTTAAATATTGATAGGCTTCTTTATCTCCTCCCGGCATCATGCTGGGTCCCAGTCTTGCGCCTGATTCGCCGCCGGATATACCCATTCCAAAAAAATGAATCCCCTTATCCTGCAAATAAGTAATACGGTTCAAGGTATCCTTGTAAAATGAGTTACCTCCATCAATGACAATATCTCCCTTTTCCAGGTAAGGCAGCAAAGAAGCGATCACATCATCAACAGCTTTTCCCGCAGGAACGAGCATCATCATTTTACGTGGCTTCTTTAAAGACTGCACCATACTGCCCAAGTCATTCACTCCTTTTACAACTGTACCCTGACGGGCAGCGGCTTCCAATGCCTGGCAGCGTTCGGGCTTAAGGTCGAATCCGATGGTTGCAAATCCGTGATCAGCCATATTCAGCAATAGGTTGCTCCCCATGACCCCAAGGCCGATCATTCCGAAATCAAATGCTGTATTCATTTATTTTTCTCCTTCTAATAAGTGATAAATACGTTCAAATCTTTCAAAGCATTGCATATATACATCATGGAGGTCCGGGTCAGGTTCATACACTGCTAAAATATTCTGGTTAAAATGATGTTTGATGGCCAATGCTTCCATCCCTATGACCACGGCTCCCAATGCGGAACTTTCAACCGTACCTGAAACCAATACTTTGATATTGAATACATCAGCCAGCATCTGCAGCCATAAACGACTGCGTGCAAAGCCTCCCGAAGCATGCAGTTCCGTTACTTCATGCTTTTCAATCAATATTTTTCCTATACTGTACAGGCAATAGATCACCCCCTCCATCGACGCCCTTACAAGGTGTGCCTTACTATGCCGGATACACAATCCAAAATAAATCCCTTTTGCATTCGCATTCCAAATGGGCGCCCTTTCTCCCAGGATATAAGGCAAAAATAACAAGTCATCGCTTCCGGGCATAATAGTTTCCGCCTGTTTGAAAAGACTTTCGTAATCATCCTTTGTTTGCAGTAATGTTTCTTTCAGCCATTGGAGAACAACTGCCCCGTTATTATTAGCCCCTCCCACTATATATTCCCTGTCTTTTACATGATAGCAGAAAGTCCGCATACATTCATCCGTCTGCGGTTCTTTCACCACCATCCTTGCTGCACCGCTTGTACCAATGGTGATCGCCATTTGATGGGTACCGGTGGCCCCGCTTCCAAGGTTCGACAACGCACCGTCGCTTCCGCCAATAACTACAGGTGTTCCGGACGGAAGCAGGTTTTGCCGGCCGTTGCTTTGATAATAGAGGGTATGTTTTACAGGAACCACCTGGGATAGTTGCGCAGCACTGATACCTACAAAGTCCAATACCTGCTGATCCCATAGCAAGCTCCTGCTGTTCAGCAAACCTGTGGCTGAAGCCACAGAAGTATCTATAACAAATGTTCCAAACAATTTGAAAAAAACGTATTCCTTAATACCAATGAATTTGTGCGCAGTCTGAAACAGTAAAGGGGTCTGTTCTTTCAGCCAGAGCAACTTGCAGAGTGGCGACATACAATGAATGGGCACCCCGGTCAACTGGTAGATATCCTCCCCCATTTTGCTCTTACGCAATTTTGTTGCAAGCCGGTCTGCCCTGTTATCTGCCCAGATCATACAGTTGCTAAGCGGTTTACCAACTTCGTCTACAACCAGCAAACTGTGCATAGCAGCGCTGAATGCAATAAAAGCAGGCGTGTGCGGCGCCATCGTTTTCATCACTTGTGCAAGTCCATCCACAACTGTCTGTAGTATTGCATCCGGATCCTGTTCGCTCCAATCCGGATGAGGATGCAACATTTCATAGCTGATGGATTCACTGGCCATGATTGTTCCGGTGTCAGAAAATGCGATTGTTTTTGTTGCCGTTGTACCTATATCAATACCTATGTAATAATTCATGAGTTGTTCTTCCTTATTCTGTTTTGCACGACAATCATGTTTTGCATGATGAACAGGTGAGTGTTCCGGGAGCTGTTGCTGTAAGCAAATAACGCGGTAATTTAAACGACACGGTCCGCAAAATCAAATATTTTATCGTCGCTGTTCTAAATACCCACAGCAATTCAGTTTACTAAAACTTCCTTTTATTCTGCATTATAAATCTGCCTGTTTTCTTAAGTAAGGAAATTCAGGAAATAATCCTTTTTAAGGGAGTGTAGTCATCAACTTTATTTTCAGCGCTTGTTTCATATTAGTTTTCTCTGTCAGCCACTTTTTTTTGATCCTGTCCAACAGCTCCCGGTTGTATTTATTAGAACTATTGAGTTCACCGATTTTTAATAGATTAATTGCCATACACTTATCGTGAAAATTTCCCAATTCATCAGATAGCTCATGAAAATAGTGTTCATCTTTCCCTTTCCAGTTGTCCGGTGATAACATGTCATGGTCAGTTTCTTTGCCGATTTTGAGGTTATAAAACAACAGTCTCAGGCTTTTGCGGATGGTATGCAAATTATCATCACTAAAACGTTTTGCCGCAACAATTGTGTGGACACTGAGCCATTGTTTTTTCAAAAACTCCCGGAAGCCTTTCAAAGGAACCCCATCCGGCATGGAAGCTTTTGTCTTCTTTTTACTTGCAGCAACAGGATTGTCTGAAAAAATTTCAACGAGTGCAGGCTTTAGTTGGTCTATTTCCTGTTGCAATAAAATGATATATGCATTTGTTTTATGAAGATCCCCGCCTGTCGCCTCCAGTATCCGTTTTTGCTGTAATTGTAAGTCACGGGCAGTCCCCAAAAGATGATAGCTTTTTTTCAATTTCCCGGAGATCTTTATTCTTTCACCTGGCTTATTGCCATCCTTCGCTATCATGCATAAAAAAGCACGCAGCTTTTTATATACCAGCCTGAATTCATGTATGGTTCCAATATCAAAGCCGCTAACAATATGTTTTGAAAGCCTTTTTAATTTTTTATAAAAAATATTAGTTATATGTTTTAACTGTTTTTGGTCCACCTGCGGCGACAATTTTGTATATGGTAAGTTAGATCATTTTTAGCTTACTGATTTGTTTTGCTTTCTTGCAGCCTTTCCCCATTTTAGTTACCAGGCGGACCAGATTTACTTACTATGCTGGCGGGGTTTACTTACTAAGCCGGTGGAGTTTATATACTATGCAGATCAGGTTTAATGGCCTGTGGCAGTGGTTATTTTTTGAGAAACGCTTCTATCAGGGCCGTCACTAAAGCCGGTATTTTACTGTGCTTATCTGTCGAACAAATCTCTCCGATGTATTCTCCATGCCCACCCGGCAGGATGGCCAGTTGGGCATGTGGCAGCGCATGTGATAATGCAAGCGCGTGCTCCACAAGTACCACATCGGCATCACTGTTAATGACCAGTGCCGGCGCCTGGATGGCCCGTATAGCTGCATCGCTGATATCCTTAAAAGCCACCATTCTCGCAACATCCCTGTCAAACATCGCCTGCAGTCCTTTAGGGTCAGGGTTGGCTTTCAGGTAAGCTTCCTTCAGCGGCTGGGGCATTTGCTCTAATGAAACATGCTGAAAACCTTCAAAGAAGCCGGGCTGCATACCATCACGTTTATAAGTGGCGGAAGCCAGCACCAGTTTATGCACCAATTCCGGGTGGCGTATAGCGATCTGCAGGCAGGTGGTGCCCCCGTTACTGAAACCCATAAAATCCGCTTTTGCAATATGCAGCAGCCTGAGCAGGGCGGCCACATCATCGGCATCCTGTTCGAAGCTCAAAGGTCGGTCGATATCATTCATATCCTGATTACGTTTTATCATTTGAATAAACAGGCAGGTTCCAGTGAAAACGTAACGCCAATAAACGTAATCCGAAGCATACAATTAAAGCAATGATGGTGACCCAATCACTTGATAGCCATTTTAAATAATTTCCTATTACTACAATTAAAGCTCCTATAAGCGCTGCTGATGCATAAATTTCTTTTTCTAATATAACGGGGATACGGTTAAGCAAAATGTCACGTAATACTCCACCGCCAACAGCTGTAGTGATTCCCAAAAGAACAGCAACTTCTGCGTTATGGCCATAGGCAAGACTTTTTTGAGCACCAGTAACCGCAAATAATGATAATCCCAATGCATCGAAAAATAGCACGGGTTGATGAAGCCGCTGCACGAAAGGATATAAACCGACTGTTATTCCTGTAGCTATAATTGCCGCTACCATATAATGCCAGTTGGTTAATCCTGTGGGCGGAATAGCTCCGATACAAAGATCACGCATAATCCCGCCGCCACATGCTACTGTAAATGCAATGGCGCAGATCCCAAATAGATCCAGGCCCCGCTGCTTTGCTGCTACTGCTCCGCTTATGGCAAAAACAAAAGTACCTGCCAGATCAAGAAAATTATAGAGCGAATGTAATTTATTCATCTTAAAGGCAGTTTAATCCAACCAGGCTGCGGCGGCGGTCATCATAGCCTGCAAACCGGTTTTTAGCGTTGGATGTATGACCGGCGCAAATTTGGGTGAATGATTACTGGGAATAGAATTCAGTTGATTATTTTTTTTGGCTTCCAGATAAATTTTAGCGTCCGTTCCGCCAATGAACCAAAAAACATAAGGTACTTTCCAGTTTCGCCCAAAAACACTAAAATCTTCACTTGCAGATGCCGGTTGCGTTTCATGTGATTTATCGCCAAACTGTGCATGGAATGCTTCGGCCAATTTGCTCGTAGCCACTGCATCATTCTCCGTTACCGGGTAACTGTCCAATGTAGTAAACTCAGGGTCTCTTGGTGCATTAGAAGCAGCACATTCTGCACAACAGATGCGCTTAACTGCTGATAGAATATGATCCCGTACACCTTCATCAAAAGTGCGGATATTCAATTTTAATGTCGCATCATCAGGAATAATATTCTCTTTGGTGCCTGCCTGCAATGCGCCGATGGTTAGAACTGCATTTTCTATTGGCGCTATCTCACGGGAAACAATGGTTTGTAATCGCATGGTGGTAGCCGCCGCCATAATCACCGGATCAATGGATGTTTGTGGCTGTGAACCATGTGCCCCACGCCCAAAAATTTTAACTTTAAGGCTGTTGCCTGCCGATAATATAGCGCCGCTGCGATGGCCAACCGTGCCTGCTTCACCCACCATTACATGCTGCCCCAGGATAATGCCGGGCTTTGGAAAACGATCCATAATGCCATCATCTATCATACCTTGGGCACCTCGGCCAACTTCCTCCCCTGGTTGGAAAACGACCATTAAAGTCCCTTTCCATTTATCCTTGTGCTCTGAAAATAACCGTGAAGCACCCATTAACCAGGTTACATGCATATCGTGACCGCATACATGCGACACGCCGACCTCTACCCCATCTTCATCCCTTGCCACTATTGTACTTGAGTAAGGGAGCCCGGTTGCCTCAGTAACAGGGAGTGCATCCATATCTGCACGAAGCATCACTGTTGGCCCTTCTCCATTCTTCATAATGCCCACCACTCCGGTTAACCCAATACCCGTTGAAACCTCAAATTGATATTTGGTTAAATAATCAGCAGCGATTTTAGCGGTACGAAATTCCTGCATCGATAATTCAGGGTTCTTATGAATATCTTTATATATCTCTTCCAGCTCGGGAAGCAGCTCATCAATAAAACCATCCAGTTTATTATTGAAAGCCTTGATTTGAGCGTTTTCCATAATGCTGAGTATTTATTTTTAAATGAAAATTTTATTTTGAATTATTTCTTTCTTTTGCTGATGCCTTTGGAACAGTTATCAATATGGCTATTATGGCTACAACAACCATAAAAACATTAAAAAGCAGCCCTAAGCCTGCTGCATATCTTACCCCTATATTATCTGTCCTGCCCATAAAAATATCTGCCATCGGGGGAACTCCTTTCACGGTGCTTAGCCCGTAAAAAATAGCTGCAGAAATGGCAACGCCAAAGGCAGCTCCCAGGGATGATGCCATCTTATATATACCGGATGCAGACCCCGCCTTATTATCCGGAACATTACTTAAAGCTGCATCGGTGGAGGGTGTGGCATAGAAGCCGAGTCCTACCCCAAATAACGTAAACCCGGCAAATGCAACAATAATATACTCTTTAGCCAACAGAAAGGTAAAACTGGTAAGCAGGATACCCAGCCCGGTTATATAACAGCCCAGCAACATTGGTTTTCTTGACCCCATTTTTTGAAGTAATTTTTCGCCCACACGAATAGTGCTAAGTATGGCTACTAAATAACCAACCGTTATTAAGCCCGATTGCAAAGAAGATAAGCCTGCCTCTGTTTGTACGAGCGCCAGCGAAACAAGCAGAGTTCCGGCAGCTCCGTTTAGTAAAAAATTGGATAGCGTAGCTCCTGAAAATGTTCGATTTTTAAAAAGTGACAAATCAACAAAGCTGTTTTTATTCTTGCTCTCTATCCGTAGAAAAACAATAAAGGAAATGATAAAAATGACGCCGCAAATTATTATGGCAGCGCTTAACCAACCAAGGCCAGAGCCTTGTCCAATTACGATGTTTATTGCCAACATGGCGATAATAAATGCGATAAGCCCTGCCCAATCGAAGGCTTTTTTTTCTGTAGCCGTTGATTTGCTTTCCGGTGTTCCCCTGATTAATAAGTAACTTATAATAGCGACAAAAATAGAAAGCACAAAAATCCACCGCCAGCCAATGGTGGAGGCAATCAATCCGCCGAACAAGGCGGAGAGGCCGGAGCCGCCCCATGAGCCGATAGACCAAAAGCTAATGGCACGCTGGCGTTCTTTTCCATCATAGTATGCTTTCACCAGGGCCAGTGTTGCAGGCATGATACAGGCTGCTGAAAGCCCCTGTAAAATACGTCCGGCTAATAGAAATACAGCGGTAGCCGAAGGCGAAACAACAATCAGAAATGAGCCAATAATATTAAGTAGCAACCCAATGTAAGTAATTTTCACCCTGCCTATACGGTCTGCCAATCCACCGGCTACAACAATAAAAATTCCGGAAAACAGTGCGGTAATACTAACAGCAAGATTATTCAAATCGTGACTTATTTTTAGATCTGCACTCATTGCAGGCGCAATGTTCAGTGTGGTTTGGGCAAAAAGCCAAAAGGTTATTACAGCTAAAACAATACCTGTAATAAGTTTGTCCGTTCCACGGTATTTTGATGTGACTTTCTCAGTCTGACTAGAAGAAATCATAATAATAGTATTATTTGGTTTGTCTCTTCAGACGATAATGATTTCATAAAACCAGCGCTGTCATTTTTTCTTTTGTTTCTTTAGTAAGATGCGTAAGTTTTAAAAATCCCGCCAGGGTTCCTTCGGCATAATGGCCGATGGTACGAATACGTTCAGCAACATCGTCTATGATCGTTTCAATTTGCCCGTACTGTTCTTCAAAGAACCTGTGTTTTGTTAGAAAGTCGGGCCCATCTACATTCCAGTAAGCATTTCTTGTTTGAATGTATAAGACATGCTCATCTGCCAATAACCTATTGAGTGCATGAGCCACTTCGGCAAGATGTTCCGGGGTAATTCCAATTGCTATTTTCATAATTGTATAAGTTTATTTAAATGTTGTTATGAAATATGTTTCTGGTTTGATATCTTCCTTGCTGTATTTGCAAACAGAATAAAAAAAATCTTCGTTTTATGGTGCTATAATAACTTTCATGGATTTTTCTTTTGAAGCATTGCCAAAAACTTCGTAGGACTGGAGTATTTTCAAGCACAATAAAATTAGCTCCACTTAAAAAAATAAGTGCGCCGGCAAATAGCAGGGAAGCATTTTTATCAACAACTGCTAACCCAAAAATTAACACAGCTCCAATAGTCATTAAGAGCCCAATGATCATTCTGAATACAATGAGCTGTAAGCTGATACTCTTTTTGTATGCCATTAAACTAAACCCGAATATGATTTCAACTATACCAAAATATAAAAGGAAAGCCATGATAACAGTTATGAACCGATCGAAAGCTGATCCATACATTAAAATGGCTAGAGCATACACAACCATGCCAAGACCCAGCAACCAGTTAAACTTGAATGGAGTTTCCGATCCTTTGCTCTTATCGGCAGTTACAAATGCGAAAAAAGAACTTAAAAGCATTCCGGCAGCTACAGCATATTGAATAATCCGGGAGAGATCTTTACTTAGCAAGATTAATAATACTCCTGTTATAGTTATTAATAGTCCGTACAAAATTTGGGATTGGAATCGATTCATAGTATTAATTTTTTGCTTTTTGTCGTTTTTAGACAGTTGTTAGTTACTTGAGACGGGATTTAATGTCTTTAAATAATCGATCATAATTTTTATTCCCTCCCGGGGCGGAGTAGCTCTAATACCAAATTTGTTTTCAAATTTACTGCTGTCAAAAATGTAGTCCGATTCATATTGATACATCATCTCTGGAAATTCTTTCACCTCAGGAATGAATAATCCCATAATGACCAGCATCCATGTTGGAATTTTTTGAATTCCTGGCGGCACGCTTAGTTCGTTTGCTATCAGCTCAATCCACTGTTTTGTTGTCAATTTCTCTTTTGTTGTAGGCACATGCCATACCTGGTTGTAAGCATCGGGTGTATTCCCAAGCAACGCTGTTGCTTTACCGGCATCGGGTGTAAAGGTATACGTGTGTATCTTGTTTATATTTCCAAATGCCTGTGCCTTTCTCCCTTTAAGCAGGTTCTTAGCAGCCGTTTCTGCAAGCACACTTTTATTAGTGTCAGGGCCATAAAAATCTGCGGACCTTGCTATCAGAGCTTTAAGATTGGCTTTTTCGACTTCACCCATAATCATTTCATGGAGCTGTTTTCTTACTATCCCTTTTTTGCTTGGGGGATCCAGTGGAGAGTCTTCCGTCATATATGGAATCGCTGATTTTGCATACATGTATACATTGTCAAAAAAAACAAGCCTGGCATTATGAACTTTACAGGCATTGATAACTGATTGTATAAAAGGTGGCCAAGCATGCTCCCAAACTTTTAAGTTGTAATTAAACCCGATGGTTACATATACAATATCGCTTCCTGCTATTGCATCAGCAATCCTTCCTAAATCATTCACATCGAGCGGGAACAGTTCGTCTGTATCATTTACTCTTTTGGGATTGCGACTTACAAGCCTGATTTTATTGGTATACTTTTTCAATTCTTTTGACAAAGGGAAACCAATTGTACCGCCTGATCCGATTATTGTCTGCATATTGTTTGGTATTAATTTCAAATCTTCCATTTTAAGTTATATCATACGATTTTCTTGAAATATCACCGATAATGCAACAATTCAATTATTACTGCCTGATGAACTCCCCGTCCGCTTTTATCATAATATCGTTGCTGATATCAAATGGGTCAACAGGGCTAACATTAAAGTCACTGCGATTTATTATGCCTGATTGTCGGCTCCACATTAAATTTCCCCACGCTTAATTAGAGTTTTCTAAGATAATATTTTTTCGTTTTTCAATTATTTATAATTTTTTGATTGCTTTTATTGTTTTTGAGTAAACTCACCGTCTGCTTTAATCCTTACTTCGTCACTAACCATTGGAGCCGGGAAACCAGCGCCCACATTAAAATCAGAACGTTTAATTATTCCATCCAATTGAAACCCGGCAGTAGTTGCCTTAGACATCGGATTTTGTGTAACGCCCCTGTATTTCAAATTCATTGTAACAGGTTTGGTAATGCCATGCATAGTAAGGTTGCCTGAAAGCTGGTAGCTATTATTCCCGTTCTTCTTTAACGAAATACTTTTAAAAGTTAATTCAGGATAAGTTGCTACATCAAAAAAGTCCGTACTTTTCAGGTGATTATTTCTTGCATCAACCCTGGTGTCAATAGAAGCTGTTTTAGCGGTTAATTCAAAGGAAGCATCGCTAAAGTCTGGCTTTGATGAATTAATAGTTACATCAAAATCATTAAACGTTCCTGATACATCTGAAATGCCTAAGTGCGTAACAGTAAACGCTAATTGCGAATGGGGTTTGTCATTTTTCCATGTATCAATGGTTGCGGTAAAGGCAGTTAATACAAAGAATGCCGAGAGGATAATTGCTGTCTTTTTCATTTTATAATTTTTATTTTTTGTTATTGAAAGTTTATTAATTGTGTAATATTTTCCAACCTGCTAACCAGTTGTAATTGTATTTCATACCTAATTGTATCAACAAAAGCTGCATATTCTCCAATGTTCTGCTTACTGGTAAATCGCCCGCAATAATTGGATTGAAGCCTGCAGTAATTACCAATTCAGCAACTGTTTGCAATGCGTCTTGATCATTACCTGCAATAAAAGCATCTACCTGTGTGCCATCAATAACGGGTGTTGAGAAATCGGCTGCAAATGTGGTATTGTACGCCTTAATCACTTTTGAATTAGGTAATAGTTTTTGCAATTCTTCTGCAGCACTTGTATCGGGTGCTGTTACTAATCCATTATATGTTTCATTCAACGGATTAGCAATAGAGATGACAATCTTTTGATTGGCTACTTCTTTAATCTTTGCGGCTATTTCCTTTTCCGCAGCAAAAGGAACAGCAAGAATAATAATATCTGCCTCCCAACCGGCTTCTGTAGGGCAAACCACTGCTTCTACATCAGCATCTGCATTTTTTGCTTCAATTTCTTTTACCAAGGCATCCAGTTCTTCCTGTTCATTGCCTTTTAACAGCAATCTGTAATTGCCTTTAGAAAGGCTTTGTGAAATGGCTGAACCCATATTACCTGTTGCCCCGATCACTGCTATTGTTTGTTTTGTTTTCATTGATTTTTGTTTTTTTGATAGGACAAAGCTACGCCGGGGCATAGCCCGGCTCCATTGCCTGTAAGCAAGAAAAAGCATTGATTTTTGTCAATGCTTTTTGTATAAACGTTTTAAATTATTTGGATGAAATTCTTCGCCTGATTCGGCTTAAAGTTTCCGGGGTAAGGCCCATGTATGCCGCAATCATATGCTGGGGTACACGTTGAACGATTTCCGGATAGAGTGCTGTAAAATTTGCATATCGTTCCTCTAAAGGGGAACTAATGATGGAGTTTAACCTCTTTTGCATAGCAAGGTATGCCCCTGTAATATTCATCCTTGTAAAGGTTTCATATTTCGGAAATTTTTGTAGTAATTCTTCATGTGCGGATTTACTGATAAGTACCAGTTCGGCATCTTCGATTGCATCAATATTGTAAGTAGCGGGTTCACCAGTAAGAAAACTATACAGGTCGGAAATGATCCATCCCTCTAGTCCAAATTGAATAATATGTTCATTACCACTATCATCAACTGAGTATGCTTTTAAAGCCCCCTTTTCAATAAATGCAAATGCTTTACAGACATCTCCTTCCTGCAACAGGTATTGTTTTTTGCGAAGCTTTTTTGGAGTGAGGTAGGTTTTTATCAATGTTTCTTCCTCCTGTGTAAGAGCAACCTTTTTGTTGAAATTCTGGAAGAATAATTCGTACATGGAAAATTATAATGTTGGTTATATAACCGAGTCAATTCCCAGGACAAGATAATTCATTGCTTACTATTTACCTTCCTTAATGAAAGGTTGATTCGATTCGATTTGATATGATAATATACGATAACAATTCGCAAACGGTTACAGGATCGACATTACTTAATTAAAGATGAAACATGTCTAATTTTCGACACAAATGATTTTTAAGCCTTATTTAAGCATAACACCTGATTTTCTAACAATCAGTGGTAGTGAAAAAGGGAGGAGGTCATAAAAAAGTCAAGTTTTAATATAAACGGTTTTCAATTGAGGGGTGAATAGATTAGAACTATTTAAATGGTTTAAATACAGTCTATTACTCAGATTCAATAAAATTTACTAATATAATTCGAACTAAAAAACCCGCTCTCAGAGCGGGTTTTAGCCTTTACAAAAAAAATGTCGGGAAGACAAGATTCGAACTTGCGACCCCTTGCACCCCATGCAAGTGCGCTACCGGGCTGCGCCACTTCCCGAACTTTGGAAGGATGGTATCCTTCCGGGTGAATTGGGCTGCAAATATAGGGGTAAAAGAAAATTTCAGGTTATATTGCACAAAATTTTACAACCGCTACATGAAGATCCTCATCAGCCAGGCTAAAATTACCGATCCCAACTCCCCTTTTGACGGCCTTGTGAAAGATATTTTGATTGATGGAAAACAAATACTGAAAATTGCTGATAAACTCACAGACAAAGCCGACCAGGTCATAAAAGACGATGATCTCCAGGTATCTCCGGGATGGGTAGACAGCTTCGCCCATTTTTGTGATCCCGGCTTCGAATACAAAGAAACACTGGAGTCTGGCGCTGCGGCTGCCGCAGCAGGTGGTTTTACCCGGGTATTTGTACTACCCGATACCAAACCGGTTGTTGATGCCAAAACACAGGTCGAATACATTGTACAAAAATCCACACCACTCCCTGTTACCATACACCCGCTTGGCGCCATTACCAAAAAAAAAGAAGGCAAAGAACTAGCCGAGATGTACGATATGCGCAATAGCGGCGCTATCGCTTTTTCTGATGGAATACAAGCAGTACAATCAGCAGGACTCTTTCTCAAAGCCCTCCAGTATGTAAAGGCCTTCAATGGCGTATTAGTACAGGTTCCTGTTGATAACAGCATCGGCTCTGGCGGCCTCATCAATGAAGGGATCATCTCTACCAGGTTAGGTCTGCCCGGCCTGCCTGCCATTGCTGAAGAACTGATGATTAAAAGAGACATTGAACTGTTAAGATATACACAATCAAAACTGCATATCACCGGCCTGTCCACCCAAAACAGTATTGCACTAGTACAGGCAGCCAAAGCGGAAGGGTTACAGGTGACCTGCAGCGTTGCTCCTTACCACCTTTTCTTCTGCGATGAAGACCTGCAGCAGTATGATACCAATCTCAAACTGAATCCACCTTTAAGAAGCAGGACCGATATGCTGGCACTGCGTGAAGGAGTGATGAATAGATGGATAAACACCATTGCATCGCACCACCTGCCGCAAGACTGGGACAACAAAACCTGCGAGTTTGAATATGCAAAGCATGGCATGCTGGGTCTGCAAACAACATTTGCTGTCATTAACCAGGCGCTTCCCGGTCTTTCAGACGAACAGCTTGTCAAACTCTTAAGCCTCCATGCACGTAGTATATTCGGCCTGCCCCCTGCCAATATCAGTGAAGGCGCTGTAGCAGAGCTCACTTTATTCAACAGAACAGCAAACATAACACTCACCAAACAGGATATTAAAAGCAAATCTGTCAATACCCCCTTCATTGACCGGCCGCTGAAAGGAAAAGTGCTGGGTATTTTCCACAAAGGACAACTAACTTTAAACTAAACAAACCCCTGCTTATGAAAGCAAATGTTATTAATGAAGGTCTGAAATATGGCATTGTCTGCGGATTGGTTGCAGCGCTTATTACGTATGTAAGCTGGGCCATGGGGCTCCAGACTTTTATAACTGTAGGATTTTATGCCAAATTCATTCCTTACATGATAGCTATCCTGATCTTCGGGGGGCTGCAGGTGAGAAAGCAAAACGAAGGCGGCTTGCTGCCCTTTGCCCAGGCACTTAAATTCAGTTTCTTTGCTTATGTTGTTGCCGCCGTTATTATTGCTATCTGCACTTATATACTTTACAACATTATTGACAAGGAATTAACGCAAAAATCAATGCAGGTTGCCATTGAAAAAGTGCGTACTATGCTGGAAAAATTTGGCCAAAGTGAAGAAGAGATTGCAAAAGCGATCAAAAAAACAGAAGAGAGCGCCAAAGATACCGGGCCGGGCCGGATACTACTCGGGTCTGCATTTGGACTGATCTGGGATTTTATTGTTTCCTTATTAATTGCCCTTGTCATCCGTAAGGAAGAAAAACTTGCCGAATAATAATTACACGCATGGATGTATCAATCGTAATCCCTTTGTTTAATGAAGAAGAATCCCTGCCTGAATTGTGCAGTTGGATAGCATCTGTTGTTGATAACCACCAGCTTAGCTATGAGGTATTACTGGTTGACGATGGCAGCACCGACAGCAGTTGGGAAGTGATTGAAGCCATCAACCGGAAGAATGGGCATTTTAAAGGCATCAAATTTCAGCGGAATTATGGTAAGTCCGCGGCACTCAATGAAGGCTTTAAAGCTGCGCTCGGCGATGTGGTGATTACCATGGACGCAGATATGCAGGACTCTCCCGATGAAATCCCCGAATTAAGAAGGATGATCATTGAAGACGGTTACGATATGGTGAGCGGCTGGAAGAAAAAGCGTTACGATAATACGCTGACAAAAAATATCCCTTCCAAACTATTCAATGCGGTAGCCAGGCGGAGCTCAGGTATTCAATTGCACGACTTTAATTGCGGACTCAAATCTTACAAACGCAAAGTGGTAAAGAGCATCGAGGTATTTGGTGAAATGCACCGCTATATTCCCATCCTGGCCAAATGGTCTGGCTTTAGAAAGATGGGCGAAAAAGTCGTGGAACACCGTCCGCGTAAATACGGTGTTACCAAATTCGGCTGGCAGCGTTTTGTAAACGGGTTCCTTGACCTTGCCACTATCATGTTCCTGGGCAAATTTGGCAAGCGGCCGATGCAATTATTCGGATTACTGGGTACCATTTTTTTCCTGATTGGTTTTATTGCCAGCATCTACCTGATCATAGCCAAATTCGTGGCTGTTGATTTTTCCCTTACCAACAGGCCCAGCTTCTATATCGCACTCACCACAATGATCATTGGCATGCAGTTGTTCCTGACGGGTTTTATTGCAGAACTGGTTGCCAGGAATGCCAGCGAAAGGAATGTGTACCTGGTTGAAAAGAAATTGGGCTAACCACTGTTTCTGCTGATATTTGATGTTATGAAGAAAAAGGTGATCATTATCGGTCCTGCCTGGCCATTGCGTGGCGGTGGACTGGCATCTTTTAATGAAAGGCTGGCACAGCAATTGATCCTGCAGGGTTTTGACACTACCATCTATACCTTCTCTTTACAATATCCCGGTTTTTTATTCCCGGGCAGCTCCCAGTATTCCACTGAGGCGGCGCCCGAAGGTCTTGATATAAGGGTCCGCATCAATTCAATCAACCCACTGAACTGGTGGAAGGTTGGTAATGAACTGCGCAATACCTGCCCGGATTATATCATCGTTCGTTATTGGATACCATTCATGGGCCCCTGCCTGGGCACAATACTGCGGAGGGTGAAAAAAAACAAGCACACCAAAGTGGTCTGTATTGCAGATAATGTGATACCGCATGAGCATCGTCCGGGTGACAAACAATTTACACAATACTTTATCAAACCGGTTGACGCTTTCATCACCATGAGTGAGCAGGTGCAAAACGACCTTTATCAATTTACTGCCAAGCCTTCCCGTTTAGTAGCGCATCCGTTGTATGACAACTTCGGCGAAGCCGTCTCTAAAACAGCAGCAAGAACAAAACTCAATATTAACCAGCAGGAAAAGATCATTTTATTTTTTGGCTTTATCAGGAAATACAAGGGGCTCGACATATTGTTCGAAGCCATGAGCGATGAACGCATCCGCAAAGCCGGGATCAAATTATTGGTGGCTGGTGAATATTATGGGAACAGGGAAGAATATGAGGAGCAGATAGATCGGCTGAACATCTCGCCACAGTTGATCCTGCGCACTGGTTTCATTCCCAATAATGAAGTACGCTATTACCTGAGTGCAGCCGATTTCGTCATACAACCCTACCGCGACGCTACACAAAGCGGTGTTACCCCCCTCGCCTATCATTTTGAAAAACCAATGCTGGTAACCAATGTAGGCGGACTGCCCGATCTGGTTCCGGACGGCCTGGTAGGCCTGGTTACAACGCCCGATGCTACTGCTATTGCCACAGGAATTCTCCGGTTATACGAATTAGGCGAAAACTTTTTTTTGCCTCATCTTCGCGAAGAGAAACAGAAGTATAGCTGGGAGAAGCTGGTCACAAATATTATAGCAATTGCAGCCGAGACCAGCTGATAGTATCCAGCATACACGATGCCATCATCCAAACCAGATACGTTATGAATAAGAAGATTCCTGAAATTATAGCCGCTTCCATACAGGTAAAAAGCCTGGTACTGGCCGATGAAAACCTGCAACAGACCATACAGCAGGTAATCAATGTGGTTACCGTAGCTTTTCAGAACGGCAAAAAAGTATTGTTCTGCGGAAACGGTGGCAGCGCCGCCGATGCCCAGCACCTTGCAGCCGAGTTTTCGGGAAGGTTTTACAAAGACCGGAAAGCCCTGCCTTCTGAAGCATTGCATTGCAATACATCCTACCTCACAGCCGTTGCCAATGATTATAGTTACGAAGTGATCTATGCCAGGCTGGTGGATGGCATTTGTGAAGCAGGTGATGTGCTGATAGGACTAAGCACTTCCGGCAATTCGGAAAACATCCTGAAAGCTTTTGAAACAGCTAAAGAAAAGGGCGTTATCACCGTTGGTTTTACCGGTGCCACCGGCGGAAAGATGAAAGCAGTAAGTGATTATCTTGTCAATGTGCCATCCACAGATACACCAAGAATACAGGAGAGTCATATTATGATCGGGCATATCATTTGCCAATTAGTCGAATCCAATATCTTCGGTTAATCATGCTGAACCTGGAACAAATTGATCAAAGCTGGACTTTATTTTTAGACCGCGACGGTGTTATTAATCATGAGAAGGACAACGACTATATCCTTAATTGGGATGAATTTATCTTTTACGACGACAGCCCGGATGCCCTTGCACAACTGAAGAAAAAATTTGGCAGAATGCTCATCGTAACCAACCAGAAAGGAGTAGGCAAAGGGGTGATGTCATTGAACGATCTGGCAAATATCCACAACAATATGCTGCAGCATATTGAAATGAAAGGGGGGCATATAGACCGCATTTATTTTTGTCCCGATCTATCCAATGATTCCCCCAATCGCAAACCCCAGCCGGGTATGGCATTACAGGCCAAAATGGATTTCCCGGAAATAGATTTTTCAAAGAGTATTATGGTGGGCAACCGGCTGAGCGACATGCATTTTGGCCGTAACGCCGGTATGCATACGGTGTTCTTGGCTACCACGCATCCGGAAACGCCTTTTCCTGACCCATTGATCGACCTGCGGTTGAACAGTTTATGGGAACTGGCAACGCTTGTAACAAAACCTTAAGATTGCAAAACAGATATTTGTCCTTACTGAACCCCCAGGTATGAAAAGACCATTCCTATTGGCAACAACTTTACTGCTGTTTGCTTCGCTCAGCGCACAACACAGTGTTCCTGTTAGTGTACAGCAGATAGGGCGTATTGAAACTGTCATCAGTGGATATGCACAAAATATTGTCAATGCAACTGAAATGCCGGACAGGTTCAGGGCAGACAGCCTGTTTACGAGAGGGCTGGTACAGGCATTACGCATCCCTTACTCTTTTGCCTATCCATTTGATTCCCTGACCACCATTTCAAAACTATACGCACCGGATAGCAGCTTCCGCATTTTTACCTGGCAGGTAATGAAGGATTATACTTTTTACAGGAAGAAAGGTGTGATACAGATGCATACCGATGACGGTTCCCTGAAAATATTTCCGCTGTTCGATGCTTCGGCGTTCACCGAAGCACCTGTTGATTCTGTAAGAACAAACAGGAACTGGATTGGCGCCGTTTACTATAATATCATACAAACAGCATACAACGGCAAAAAATATTACACTTTACTGGGTTATGATGAGAATGATGCAAGAACAACAAAAAAATGGATTGAAGTATTGACCTTTGCGGCCGATGGCACACCACAATTCGGCGGCAGGTATTTCAATTACCAGAATGACAACCTCAAACCGCCTCAGCCGGCTTATCGTTTTTGCCTGGAATTCAAGAAAGAGGCCAATGCTAAACTTAATTACGATCCTGACTTGAATCTCATTATACTGGCTCATTTAGTAAGTGAGACCGGCGACCTGACCCAAAAACAAACGCTCGTCCCGGTTGGAAGCTATGAAGGTTTTAAATGGCTGGGGGGCAAGTGGGTACACAAACCAAATATTGCAGAGGTAGATCCAAGCTCCAAAGTGAATCCACAGCAAGGTAAAATACCACAACGGCAATAATAAGTTTGTTGTTGCTCCCGCAAAACGACTAATCTAATTTCAGCACGGCAAGAAATGCTTCCTGCGGTACTTCCACATTGCCTATCTGGCGCATGCGTTTTTTACCTTCCTTTTGTTTTTCAAGGAGTTTTCTCTTACGGCTGATATCACCGCCATAACATTTAGCCGTTACATCTTTGCGCATAGCGCTGATGTTCTCGCGGGCAATGATCTTAGCACCAATGGCAGCCTGGATGGCTATCTGGAACTGTTGTTTGGGCAATAGTTCTTTTAATTTTTCACATAATTTCCTGCCGAAATCCTGCGCGCGGCTACGATGGATCAGGGCGCTCAATGCATCCACTTTCTCATTGTTCAGCAGGATATCCATTTTCACAATATCAGCATCCCGCCAATCGATTGGGCTGTAATCAAAAGAGGCATAACCACGGGTAGAGCTTTTCAGCTTATCGTAGAAATCAAAAACGATCTCGGTTAACGGCATTTCAAATACCAGTTCCACACGTGTTGGTGTAAGATAGCTTTGATTAATAAGGATACCGCGCTTTCCTAAGCAAAGCGTCATGATATTACCGATATAATCGGGCAATGTGATGATCTGTGCTTTGATAAAAGGCTCTTCAATCCTGTCAACCTTAACCGGATCGGGCATTTCGGCCGGATTATTGACAATAATTTTTTCTCCGCGCGTAGTATAGGCATGGAAGCTAACGTTGGGTACCGTGGTGATCACTGTCTGGTTGAACTCTCTTTCGAGCCGCTCCTGGATGATCTCCATATGCAGCAACCCGAGGAACCCGCACCGGAAACCGAAACCAAGCGCCTGGGAGGTCTCCAGTTCAAAAGTGAGTGAAGCATCGTTCAGTTGCAGCTTATCCATGCAATCGCGCAGCTCTTCAAATTCATCTGTGTTTACAGGGAAAATACCGGCAAATACCATGGGCTTCACTTCCTCAAATCCATGGATCATTTCTCCCGGGTTATTGGCTAATGTAATGGTATCCCCCACTTTCACTTCCTTGGCATTCTTGATGCCTGTAATAATATATCCCACGTCACCGGCCTTTACTTCCTCTTTGGGTGTCATGTTCAGTTTCAGGACACCTACTTCATCTGCAAAATAATCGTTCCCCGACGCTACAAAACGGATCTTGTCTCCCTTTTTCAATACGCCGTTAAGGATACGGTAATAAACG
>JBHAFM010000167.1:0-11641 GCA_041856175.1 Sediminibacterium sp. | reverse complement strand
TACTTATTTTCTGAAGATCGATAATTGCAAATTCAAGCAAATGGTAAGGCCAGGCGATACAATGGTGCTGAAAATGGAATTTGCCGGACCGGTACGCCGTGGTATTTGTGAAATGAGAGGTACGGTATATGTGGGTGGCAAAGTAGCTACAGAAGCAGACCTGGTAGCACAGGTGGTAAAGCGCCCTTAGATTGTTTCCTTTCACCTATTTTTTAACTGACCCTGCTGAAAATAATAAGATACAATGACGCACCCTTATACCTATATTGATCCCAATGCCAGGATAGCTCCCAATGTAAAGATCGACCCCTTTACGGTTATCCATGGTGATGTACAGATTGGAGAAGGCACCTGGATAGGCAGTAATGTGACCATTATGGACGGAACTAAAATAGGTAAGAATTGCCGCATATTCCCCGGCGCAGTGTTGGGAGGTATTCCGCAGGACCTGAAATTTTCCGGGGAAAAAACAACTGCTGAGGTTGGCGACAATACCACCATCCGTGAATTTGTAACCATCAACCGCGGCACTACCGACCGGTGGAAAACAAAAGTGGGCAGTAATTGCCTCATTATGGCCTATAGTCATATTGCCCATGACTGCATTATCGGCAACAATTGTATCCTTAGCAACAGTGTACAACTGGCAGGGCATGTGATCATGGGAGATTGGGCCTGGATTGCAGGGGTGAGCGCCGTCCACCAGTTCGTTAACATTGGCCAGCACGCTTATATTGCCGGGGGCAGCTTAGTAAGTAAAGACGTACCCCCCTATATCAAAGCAGTACGTACCCCATTGAGTTATGGCGGCGTGAACAGCGTGGGACTCAAGCGCCGCGGATTTGAATTACAGAAGATCAACCATATATTGGATATCTACCGCATTATCTTTAACAAAGGCCTCAACACTTCACAGGCCCTTGAATTCATTGAAGAAGAAGTAACCGCCAGTGATGAACGCGATGAGATCGTCACTTTTATCCGTGAAAGCGGCAGGGGGATCATCAAGCGTTTCGTGAAGGGTGGCAGTGATGAGGACTGATGATCGTGAAGCGTAACAGGTGAGAAAAAATATTAACTCCGAATCAGATTTTACATGACGATACAACTGACCGATGCTGGAAAAAGATTTAACCGGGATTGGATATTTCGTCATATAACCTGCACTTTTGAAACCGGCAAATCCTATGCTGTTACCGGGCCCAACGGGAGCGGCAAGAGCACTTTATTACAGGTCATCGCAGGGAGTATGGGTGTGAGCGAAGGAAAGAGTGAGTGGCGAGCTGGCGCGCTGATCGAAGCGGAACAAGTGTTCAGGCAGCTTTCCATTGCAGCGCCTTACCTTGAAGTAGTGGAGGAAATGACGGCAAAGGAATTTCTCTTATTTCATGCTTCCTTCAAACACTTAACTGATGCTGTTACGATTGATCAGATACTCGCTATCATCGGGCTGGAGAAAGCAGCGAACAAACAGATCCGTTATTACAGCAGCGGGATGAAACAGCGGATCAAACTGGCACAGGCTGTCTTTTCTGATGTGCCGGTATTATTGCTGGATGAACCCTGCACCAATCTTGATACTGCAGGTTATGCACTGTATCATCAGTTGATCAATGATCATTGCAAACAAAAACTGATCATCGTCAGCAGCAATGACCAACAGGAATACGATTTCTGTACAGAGAAGATACAGATAACGGATTATAAATAACAAAGCACAGCAACAATCTTATTTAAAAGGCCGGATCGGCCGGTGTATTGGTATTACTGTCCCTCTCCCTGAACGGATAAGGGAACAGATTGCGTTTGCGCTCGCTGTTGGGTCTTGCAAAACGACGCATGTCTTCCAGCTTCATGCCCGACAGGTACAACTCTATACAACGGTTGCGGTATACCTGTGTAAGCAGGTCTGCCGCCGTTAATGGCAATACAGGTGCCAGGTCTGCACCAATACCCAACGCATCATTGGCCGCCTTCTTTGTCACCACTTTATTCAATTCAAGCGTACCATTGACAAGATCGGGAACAGTCTGGCGTGCATACGCTTCTGCTTTGATCAATATCATCTCGCCCGGGTAATACAATGGGATAGCCGTTGTAGCGCTATTCCAGAAACCATTCAGCCGGAAGCGCGGATTGATGGTTGGATTGATGGAAGTATAAAAAGGAATACGCTTGTCATTCGGTTCCGGTGCAATGACAGCAGGCAATCCTAAAGTTGAATCAACCGGCTGGTAGATATTATTGGTAGAAGTAACCGAATTAAAAACAGGGTTGGGATTCGCCGCTTCAAAACTGAGCACTGACTTTTTGCTAAGGTCAACAGTACTGGCCACATTCAGGGCAGCTGCATAATTACCGGCAAACAACAGGTACCTTGCTTTGAGTGCATTCAGGGTATTGACGATGTCCACTCCTGCCGGCATATCTGTCAGAAAAGCGCTGCTGACAGCATTGGCGCTGATCGTTGTGAGCGCCTTATCAATGGCTGCAATGGCGCGGTTATACCCTGTTATCCTGTCGGAGAAAGTTACATTACTGATCCCGGTGGTATCAGGTACTTTCTCCCAATAGCCCGACAAACAGCCGATGGACAATGCCTTGAAAATAGTGGCATAGCCGATCAGTCCGCTGGCATATCCTTTATCACCCAGCTGGCCCGCCGCGTTGATCACATTATTGGCATCGTAGATGATTTTATTGGCACTTGTCCACACGTTCCCCAATAATGCATTGGTACCATCCACCGCTGATCCGCCGGTAGCAAACTGAAATTCTGAGGTATTGCCCGGGTTCAGCAGGAAGGTTTCACCGGTAATAAGGCCGGTTGCATCAGACATGCCATAAGCCACATTGGATGCATAGGTGCGTTGCAGTCCGATCACTGTTCCGGCCAATCCCTTTGCAGCACTGAATACCTGCGCCGAAGTTGCTGCATTGGGGTTCGTGTAGTCTTTCCTGCAACCCGTTGTACTGATCAGTAATGCTGTAAGCCCTGTATATATTGTCAATTGAATGATCTTTTTCATACTGGTGTTTTTAAAAAAAATTAAAATTTTGCCTGGATACCAACGCTGAATGTCCTGGGAATAGGCACTGCCCCGAAATCAATGCCACGTAGGATGGTGCTTTGTCCCCCTGCATTCACTTCCGGATCATACCCGTTATAATGATCCCAGCTCACCAGGTTACGGCCGCTGAAGCTCACGCTCAGGTCATTGATCCATTTTAATTTTCCCACATGGTAGGTCAGTGCTAATTCGCGCAGTTTGGTGTAAGCGCCATTGTCAATGCGCCACTGTTCAATCGAATAAATACTGCTGATATAACCGCGTGGCAATTGCCCTCTTTGTTCCTGCTCCGCCACTTTACCATTACCAACTCCCTGGCGTGTTCTGAAGTCTGCGTTAAATACATTCACTCCCTGTACCGCATCGATTTGTACGCGTAAGCTGAATTTTTTGTAAGAGACTTCGTTTACCAGGCTCGCCGTATAATCTGGATTGGGGTTACCGATCACCCTGCGCAGGGTGCTGCCGGCTGGCAGTCCCGCTGCATCTCTTCCGGGTGTATAGGCGAGTACACTATTCTGTGTTCCTTTTTCAGTCTGTGGAAAACCTGCTGCATTTTTAACCTGGTTACCGCTTCCGTCAGCAGCAAAGAAAGTTCCATAAAAAACGCCGATGGGTTGTCCTTCAATAATTGCAACAGGTGCGCCTGCATTGGTACTCAACAAAGTCAAAGCCTGGCCAATACTCACTGCTTTGTTCCTGTTGTGATTGAAGATACCTGTGATATCCCATTTGAAATCTTTATCGGCAACAGGGGTTCCCGTTAAAACGAGTTCATAGCCTTTGTTTTCTAATGAACCGAAATTGTCCTGCAGGCTGGAAAATCCTGTCGTAGGTGCAATGAACCGGTCGATCAAAAGGTCTTTTACTTTTTTGCTGTAAATGTTGACAGTTAAACCGAGACGGCCGGACAGGAATGAAAGGTCAAGACCGAGCTCTGTTTCCTGTTGCCGTTCGGGTTTTACATTTTCATTGGCCAGCGTGGTACGCGAATTCAATGCAGTCCTGCCTAAGTAAGAAGAAGCGAGGTAAGTATTATACCGCGAGTAGGCACCGATACCGGTAAGGTTTCCGCTTTCACCATAAGCGAGGCGCACTTTGAACAGGTTCCACCATTTTGATACACCCAGCCTGCTCCAATAGTCGGTGCCGGATAGCACATAGCTTCCGCTTGCTTTATAATAGGTCTGGTTACGCTGGTTCTTACCAAATACCGATGACCCGTCTACCCTTACTGCACCAGTTAAAAAGAACTGGTTGCGGTATTTGAAATTCTGCTGCAGGTAAGTACCCGATACCGACAGTTCGCTGCGGTCATCCACGCCATCCATTTTAGTGCTGACACCGCTGACCGTTTGCACAAAAGGTGCTAACCCGCGACCCTGTAATAAAGCGTAATTATTCTTTTCATATTGCTGTGAAAATCCTACCTGTGTAACAGAATTGATCTTACTGGTAAGATCAATGGTATAGGTTGCATTCAGGTCATGGTTGATGGCGAAGAAATTATTGGCAGCGGTACTTACATAACCGTTTAATGTAGCATCAAGTGCAGCACCGCCACCGTAGAATGCGGTGTTGACATTGTAAGGGTATGGTGGAATAAAAGTGGTTCCATTCTGGGCATAGTTATCAATACCCATGGTATAATCAACAGTCAGGTGTTTAACTGGTCTCAGTTTCAAACCAAGGCTGGCAATGATGCGGTTAGTAGTTTGCTTCTGTTTGATCTCTTCCACCACTGATACCGGGTTCACACGGCCTCTTTCGCCCACTGCCAGGATATTGCCCAATGCATCCCTTTTCCAGATATCGTGAAAATTACCGATGATGGTGACCGAGTTCATGGGTGAGAAGAAAGAGTTGCCATCCGGTTTTTCGTTGGCGCTGCTGTTAATATAATTCAGCCCGATGGTAAAGCTGGCCCATTTATTCAGTACCTGGTCAACATTACTGCGGAAACTGAAGCGCTGAAAATCGGTATTCCTTACGATACCCTGGTTAAAGAAATAAGAACCGGAAACATAATATTTTGTCTTGTCGGTACCACCGCTTACTGCAATATTATTATCTGTACCGCTGGCATTGCGAAAGATATAATCCTGGTAATCGTAGCGGCTGACAGGGGTTGTATTTGTTAGTGCAGTTAACAGGATGTCCTGTGTTTGTGCACCGGGACCATCTGTAGGGCCGCCGAATTTTGTAGGCGATTGGTTAACGTCTAATTTCTTGCGCAGGCTGCTGGAAGTGTAGCTGGCAGAAAAGCTCACCACCGGCGTTCCGCTTTTACCTTTTTTGGTGAATATCTGCACCACTCCTGCATTAGCGCGGCTGCCATAAATAGCGGCAGCAGCAGCGCCATTTAGTACCTCTATCCTTTCTATGTCATTCGGATTGATATCAACTAACCTGCTCTGCCCGATAGCACCTACAAAATTGCCACCGTCATAGTTACCCGATGTATTGGTAACCCGGTTGGTACCATTGTTCACAATAACCCCGTCAATGATATACAGCGGTTCAGAAGAAGATGAAATAGAGCTGATACCCCTCAGCCTGACGGAAAGACCACCTGCAGGGTCGCCTGAGTTCTGTGATATCTGTGCACCTGCCGTCTTACCTTGTAATGCGGCCAGTACATTACCAGTAGCGCCTTTGGTCAGTTCCTCCGCCGATACCGAGCTGATATAACTACCCAGTTGTCGCCGCGTAGTTCCCTGGGAGTTACCCGTAACGATCACTTCATCCAGTTTGGAAACATCTTCGCTGAGCTGTGCGTCGATCGTGTAATGATTGGTGCCACCGGAAACAGTCAGTCCCATTTCCTTTGTTATAAATCCCGTACTGGAAAATACGACTGTGTATTTTCCGGGTTTTAGATTCGCCGCAAAACCGTATACGCCGGCATTATCGGTGGCAATACCGGAACTGGTTCCTTTCACAAAAACAGAGGCAGCTTCAATGGCAGCACCTCCTTTGCCTGTTACCTTACCGGTGATGCGTACCTGTGCAAAAGTGCCCGCCATTAACAGGTTCATACACAACACCATTACAAGTGCTGCCCACCTGCATGGTAGTTGTACCTCTTTCATTTTCATACTGCAGTGTTTTTAGTTTATAAAATAGTCAGTCCTGTTATGGCGTAAGCATCAAATAATGGGTTCAGCGGATCGATATCAGTAACCAGTGTGTCAATCGCATGGAGGTCACATACTGTAAACCGTTGATGCGTATTGATCTTTTCAGCAATAGACAATACCACTATTTTTTGTGATGCCTCTATCATCGCTTTTTTTACCTGTACCACTTCCCAGTCACTATCGGATACCCCGGTTTCGTCAATCGCATTGATACCCAGGAAACACAGGTCGGCTTTAATACTATTGATCTTTGAGATGGCTTCACCGCCTACAGCGATCTGGGAGCCCTTGGAAATTTTATCGCCAATAAAAATAACCTGGATATTAGGATGTTGCGCGTATTCATAAGCAGCGGGAATACTACCGGTGAAAAAAGTGGCATTCAGTTCAGGTGGCAGGATACGTGCCATTTCGATAACAGTAGTACCGCCCGTGGTAAGAATGAACATGTCATTTTTAATCAACGAAACCGCTTTCTCTGCAATTACCCTTTTACCATCGGCTTTATATACGTCTGACCGCAGGAAGGAACTATGGAAAGATTTGGAAAGAGCTCCGCCATGTACTTTGATGATCTTATCCATTTCGGCCAGTTCATTCAGGTCACGCCGGATCGTATCTGGGGATACATTAATTTCACTGCTTAAGTCGGACGACAATACCCGGTTATGCAGGTCAATTTTTCTCAGGATATAAGCCTGTCGTTCGGTTTTTAGCATGTACGGTATAAAAGGGTTGGTTAAAAATAATGCATAATAATGCAAAAAATAAAATTAAATATGCATATTCGTGCATGTTTTTTGCACTTTTAAGCGTAATTATGAGGTAATGAACCAGAATATTGCCAAACTATATGCTATAGCCAATAAGCCTGAACGGCTGATTATCGGACTCATGAGCGGGACTTCCGTTGATGGCCTTGACGTGGCTTTATGCCGCTTTTCCGGCAGCGGAACAGCAACCAGTATCACGCTGCTGCAATTTGAAACGGTTGCTTATGACAGCGATTTTAAGGCGGAGATAAAATCTGTCTTTTCCCGGCATACGGTTGATCTTGAGAAAGTATGCGTGCTGAACGCATGGGTGGCCACGGAGCAGGCAAAACTTGTACACCAATGCCTGCGCCGCTGGAATATCAAAGCCCGTGCAATTGACCTGCTCGCCAGTCATGGTCAGACAATTTACCATGCGCCCAAATTGTTACACCCGTCAGATAAATTCGGGAATGCCACTTTACAGATCGGCGATGGCGATCACCTGGCGGTAGCTACCGGTATCATTACCGTCAGTGATTTCAGGCAAAAGCATGTAGCAGCAGGTGGTGAGGGCGCTCCGCTGGCCGTATATGGCGACTCACTCATTTTTAGAAGCGATACAGAGAATCGGATCATGCTGAATATCGGCGGTATTGCCAACTTCACTTTTTTACCGGCCCGTCATCATACCGCAGCGATTTTCAGTACAGATGTGGGACCGGGCAATACCCTGATGGATGCTTACATACAACAGCACTTTCCCGGCCATTATTTCGATGAAGGTGCTTCCATTGCCAGGCAGGGTCGTATCAGCGAAGCACTATTGCACGAGCTAAAACAACATCATTTCTTTGAGCAGGGATTCCCTAAAACCATCGGGCCGGAATTGTTCAATCTCCAATACCTGGCTGATGCCAGCACAAGGACAGGGGTACTTTCTATTAACCATCCTGATGTATTAGCCACTCTTAACAGGTTTTCTGCAGATATGATCGTTGATGCCATAAGAAGAAGTATTGCAACAGATTATAGCTATGTTGTTTATATAAGCGGCGGCGGTATGCACAATCCCCTGCTCATGCAGCATATACAGCAACAATTACCCGGCATGGTCTTCAAAAACACAAACGACCTCTCTATCAATCCTGATGCAAAAGAGGCCGTTCTGTTTGCCGTGCTTGCCAATGAAGCAATATGCGGCAGTCATGTTGCACTCAATAATGTGCCCGCCATCAGTATGGGCAAAATCAGCTTTCCTGAATAAGGCCTGCGTTTTTCTATTTCCCTACCACCAGCACCTGGAATGTTCCAGGTTTTATTTTAGGCCTTCCGGCAGCACCCGGTGCAATGGGTTCGTAGTCCGCTGCAGGCAGGTATAATTTATGTGTGGTTTCATCCACAGCAATTGTTCTGGCGCTTTTTTTAGTGGGGATATTGGCAACCATCGAATACTTGTCTTTCGAGTCTTCGTGTATCACAGTGATCGTACCCTCTCCATTGGAAGTATAGATATTACCAAGCGCAGCATCAAATCCGGCCCCATCGCATCCATCGCCGATCGGCAGTTTATCAATGACCTTTCCGTTTGCTGCATTCATCACTACCAATAACTTGTTATCTCCGCAGGCGGCAAATAATCTTTTTGTTTTGGTATCAATAGCTAACCCGGTAGGCGCTTCACCAGGCAATAAGGACCAATGCGCTTCTACCTTGTAAGTAACTGCATTGATCACAACAATTTCATTTTTATCCTCCACGTTCACAAATACTTTTCCTGTTCCGCTGCTTACTGCTGCCTCGGGTTTACCGCCTACCGCTACCGTAGCAACAACCTGGTCTGTTTCGGGATCAATGAATGTAAGGTCCTTGCTCCGGCCATTACAAACAACTATTTTCTTCACTTGCTCATCATAAAAAATGGCATCGGGGTTCTCGCCGGTTTTTATCGTACCGATGGTTGCAAAAGTTTTGAGGTCAAACACAGTGCTGTTATTGGTGCGTCCGTTGCTGGTATATCCTTTGTTCAGGGAAGGCACAAAAGCAATGCCGTGTACTCCTGTGGTATTCGGAATGAAACCAACTGAATCACCTGTTGTCTTGTTCAGGATGTTGACCTGTATACCGTGTGACACATAAACCTTATCGGAGTTTGGTTCCAACGCTATATAATCCCAGCCACCATTACTCGTTATATGAAAGGCGGACAGCACATGGAAATCTTTCCCGGCCTGCCCGCTGGCAGTATGTTGAAATGCAGCAATAGCTACCATCCCGATAACAGTTGCTTTTATAAAAGAGTGTTGCATTGGTATTGAGGTTTATTTGAAGGCACTAAATAAATGCCTTATTCTGAAGCAATGTTGAAGTCCGCCGTTATTAACAATGGCATCATACCCTGTTCAGAGAATCAGCACAATCGTTCCGGCAATGATCAGCAAAGCCCCGGCCAGCATTTTTATCGTCAATACCTCTTTCAAAAAAACAACCGATAACAGAATGGTCAGGGCCACGCTTAATTTATCCACCGGCGCCACCTGTGATACTTTTCCGAGTTGTAATGCTTTAAAATAGAATACCCATGACAAGCCGGTAGTGATACCAGAGATCACTAAGAAAATAAGGTTCTGCCGGGAGAGTGTGGCGATTCCTTTTACTTCCTGTTTAGCCAGCACTATACTCCATGCTACCAGGAGTATGACGATCGTACGGATGGCTGTAGCCAGGTTAGAACTCATGTTTGTTACGCCCATTTTTGCAAAGACCGCTGTAAGCGCTGCAAACAGGGCAGACAATAATGCATAGACCCACCACATATTGTTGATTTAAAGATCAAGTTAACTACTTCCTTCGGCAAAGCCCTGTCAATTTCAGGATTTATGCTTTAACCGGTAAAAGCGCAACCGGATCAGGCTGGGCAGTACAATCAGCAGTAATGGAAGCGCTATGATGAAACCGCCTATGACTGCAATAGCCAATGGCTGGTGCAATTGTGCGCCTGTTCCAATACCCAGTGCGATCGGCATCAACGCAATAATCGCCCCCAGCGCGGTCATGAGTTTGGGCCTTAGCCTGGTGGAAATGGAATAAATGATCGATTCATTTACATCTCCTGTGGCCTTGTAGGATTCCCTGAATTGCAAAAAGGTAAAAATGGCATTTTCTCCAATGATGCCCACGATCATCACCAACCCGGTATAGCTTCCTACATTCAGGGCCGTATGTGTAAAATATAAACCCATATAACTACCCGAGATGCCCAATACGGCAATGAACAAAATGATCAGTGAAATAGCAAAGTCCTTAAAGAGAAACAGGATCACACCAAATACCAATAAGCTTGCAGTGATCAGTATGACCAATAGTTCTTTAAAAGATTGCTGTTGCTCTGCATATGATCCGCCATATACAATGGCATATCCTTCCGGCAAGGATAGTTTTTGACCTACTGCCTGCTGAATATCCCTGATCACGCTTCCCAGGTCGCGGCCTTCCAGCCTGGCTGTTACCACACCCATGGATTGCAGGTCTTGCCGCTGTATTTCTGCATCACCCGTATTCAGGCCCACTGATGCAAATGATTGAATGGGCTTCAGTTTCCCGTTAGGCAAAAAGACGGGGATCTTATGAATGTCAGCCACGCTTAACTGCCGGCTGCCCGGGTACAGTAGTCGTATATTGGTAAACTGCTCTTTATCATACACAGTGCCAATCGTATTGCCTTCGAGAGAAGCCTGTAATTGGTACTGTAAGCTGGCTGGCGTGATACCGAATTGTGCCAACATGGCGCTATTGGGAGTTACATCTATAGAGGGGCCTGCTATGACAATACCATCAAACACATCGGCGGCTCCCCTGACCCGGCTCACGATACCCGCTACCTGCCTGGAAAGCTCCTGCAATTTCAACCGGTCGTTTCCGAATATTTTTACTTCAACCGGCTGCACCGATGTCATCAGGTCGCCCAGCATATCGCCGATCACCTGCCCAAAATCGATACGTAAAGCCGGTTGCGTGGCTTCTACCTGTTTGCGTATATCACTGATCACTTCCTCAGTTGATTTGTCCCGCGTTTTCTTTAATTGTATCAGGTAATCTCCCCGATTGGGTTCTGTGATAAAAAATCCCATTTGTGTACCGGTTCTACGGCTATAAGCTTCTACTTCAGGCACTTTTACAATTATTTTTTCTACCTGCCTTAACATCCGGTCTGTTTCTTCCAATGAAGTACCGGGTGGTGAACTGTAATCCAATACAATACTTCCTTCATCCATATCGGGCAAAAAGCCGGTAGCTAATTTAGGATATACAACATAAATGGAAGCACCTAAAATTACGATGAACAATATACTGATATAAGGTTTACGGATAAAAAAACCCACCCATTTCTGTTGCTTTACTTCATGGCCATGTTTTATTTTTTTGCCTACTGCATTTACAGACGCATTGCGGGTAAACAACAAATACAAAACAGGCAACAGTAACCAGGTTACAAAAAATGAGCAGACTAAAGTAATAATCATGGTATTGGTCATTACTTTAAAATAAGCACCTGCAACACCACTCATCAATACAAAAGGTAAAAAAATAACGATGGTACTTAAGGAAGATCCCACCATGGCAGGAAATAAATAATGAATGGCTTTTTGCAACAGGGTATTGGTGGATTCGGCAGGAT